>JAJRVZ010000046.1 GCA_024277055.1 Calditrichota bacterium | reverse complement strand
GCTTCATAAAGCGGACGACACACGGGACCGGCGAAACCCGCCAGCACGCCGTCTACCAGGGTCTGCCGGTCAATTGCGTGATCCAGTGCCCGACGGATTTCAATATTTCCAAGCAGCGCATCGGTCAGATTCCATGCGATAAATGTGTACCCTTTTTCAGGATAACTTGTCAGCGTGTAGTTCCCGGCGCCCTGCAGTCTGGTGGCAAAATCAAGCGGCACATCCACCGCCAGGTCGGCCGCGCCGGACAGGAGCATTTTACTTAATTGTTCCCCGCTGCGAGCAAAGCGGAAAAGAATGGCATCGAGGTTCGGCGTTCGCTTTTTGTTCGTGCGGTTTGCGATGAGCTTTACCGAATCTTCCGTTGTTTTTTGCAGCAGGAACGGCCCGATTCCGGTACGGTTTTTTCCGAAGATGCCTTGCAGGTCCGCCGGTGAGCGGGCGGCACGGTAAATGTGCTCCGGCAATACCGGAAAACGCAATAATGTCATCGGGTCGTTCACCGGTTGTGTGAGAATAAATTTGCAGGCGTGCAGACCGGAGGGTTCCAGGCGGGCAATGTTCTCGATCTGTGGAAATTGCTGCTGAAACCGGCTGTTACCCTGTATCAGTTCCCAGGTGAACATAACATCCTTACTGGTGAAGGGCCTGCCGTCGCTCCATTGCAGGCTGTCGTCGAGGAAACAGGTGACACTGCGTCCGTCTTCTGAAACAAACCAGTTTTTCAGCAAATCGGGCACCGGTTGACCATGTTCATCGATGCGCACCAGTGCCGGCCATAGCAGGTAATCGGAAATGAGTTTTGCCGTCACATCGCTGATATCCAGGGGAAAAAGCGATTGCGCCCGTCCGGTCACAGCCACACGTACCGTGCCGCCTTTTCCGATTTGCGGTTTGTCGGCCGCTTTTTCCGTACAGGCGGTTATACCAATCACCGCTGTAATTAACAAAAGCCGGGCAATAAAGGGGTATCGCCCGCAGGTTTCCATCATATATTTTTGCAACTAAAATGCAGCCCCGTATTCTGATTTCAAAGACGATAATTTACGAAGATAACAGCGTGCTGTTCAAACAATTGTTCACCGATTGAGCATAAATAAATCAATGATAATCAGCACGACCGGTGCGACGAATATCAGGCTGTCGAAGCGGTCCAGCATGCCGCCGTGTCCGGGCAGAATGGCCGAACTGTCCTTTACGCCGGCATCCCTTTTAAACCACGATTCCACCAGGTCGCCGATCTGTCCGGCAATGCCGATGGCCACGGCAAAGATGAGTACCTGTCCCCAGTCCAGCGGCAGAACGCCCAGCAGTTTCACCAGCGCAACCGCCATAATGCTGCCCAGCAACCCGGCCACGCTGCCTTCGATGCTTTTGTTGGGCGAAACCTTTTCATACAGTTTGTGCCGTCCGAAAGCCTTGCCGAATGCATAGGCAAAAGTGTCGCAAATCCAGATGGCGCCGAGAATCATGATCACAAAACGGAACCAGGCGGAAGAAACCTGCGGAAAGAGCTGCTGTTGTACCACTGCACTCAGGTACAGCATCGAGCCGAGTAACACCGGAATATAAATGACGCCGAGCAGTGTCACACCGATATTGGAGCTCACTTTTTGCTGACGACGAAACATTTCGTTGGTGAGGATCAGCAGCAGGCCGATGCCCATGACTGCAAGGATCAGGTCAAAACGCTGCAGTTGAATAATGAACAGAACCAGTGCACCGAGGATTAGACCGCTGATATTCTGTGGTGCGATTTCGTTGTGTTTCTGAAAGTCGTAAAACTCCCACAGGGCAACCATGCTGATGATCAGGATGACGGCGAAAAAATACCAGCCACCGAGCCAGGTGAGAACCAGTACCAGCGGAATACCGAAAAAGGCTACGAAGATGCGTTTGGTCAGTTCGTTCATTGGAAGTTTCTTTCGGCTGCAGAATTTCAGGGTTCAACTTATTGAAAAAAGAAAAATGATGCAACTAGAGTTACCGGCGGCCGCGGTTACCCGAATTCCATTGAATACCCGGTGTGCCCCGGGGATTGTTCTTTTTTCATGTCTGCCAGAATGCGCCGGGATAATGACGGATTTCAGCAGGATATTTGAAAAAGTTCACGACAACCACATCGAAACGGACGCCCATATTTTCATACTGCGGATGTTGATCCAGAAAAGCAAAAGTGGTTTCTATCACCTTTTTTTGCTGTGCCGGACTGATGCGCTCTTCACCGCTGCCGAAGGCCTGCACCCGTACGCTTTTCACCTCGACCACAACCAGATCGGATTCGTCGATTGCAATGATATCCAGTTCTCCGTGATTGAAGCGCCAGTTACGATCGACAATTCGCATACCGTTCGAGGTCAGGTACTCTGCTGCAAGTTGCTCTCCCTTCTCTCCCAATTGTTGCCGGTTAGTCTGCATTTCATTTTCCAGTTAATATTCTCGCGCTTGTCACTCTAAAACGAATCGCCATGATGCCCGGCAGCCTGATACTCCCCGCCATTCTGAAGCACAGTCCTGTCATTCTGAGGCGCAGCCGAAGAATCTCCCCACTCGATTCGCCGGGATGCTTCGCTTCCGCTCAGTATGACCGAGCCAATTATTGTATTCCTTTTTCTTGTTTAAAAAACACAATCCTTGTATTTTGCCGTAACAAACAGGAGGAATTATGGGCAAAAAAATATACCTGTTCTTATTCTTTTTTGCAACGTTTCTGTCAGGCCAGGATGGTGAAAAACTGATCATTCTGCACACGACGGATGTGCACGGCAATATTGTTCCCTATAATTATTTCAAGGACAAGCCGGATAATAACGGTCTGGCTAAAGTTTATACCCTGGTAAAAGAATTTCGAAAAAAAAATAAAAATGTAATCTTGCTGGATTCCGGCGATCTGATCCAGGGCACACCCCTTGTTTATTATTTCGACCATATTGACCGCAGCCTGCCGAACCCGCTGATTCTGGTTATGAATTACATGCGTTACAATGCCTTTACCGTAGGTAATCACGATATTGAACAGGGGTATCTTACCTATTATAAAGCCTGGCACGAAGCCGATTTCCCCTGGCTTTCGGCCAACGGAATTATGGAAGACGGCAACACTTTTTTCGAACCCTATACGATTATTGAAAAAAACGGCATTAAAATAGGTATTGTGGGTCTGACCACACCCGGAATCCCCATGTGGCTGGACAAATCGTTGTATCCGGGAATTACCTGGACCGACATGGTTGCAACTGCCCGGAAATATGCCGACCTGCTGCGCCCTCAGGTGGATGTGCTCATCGGACTGTTTCACGCGGGGATGAATGCCGACTACAATAAAGAAACGACCGACGCCCTGGGGTTGCCGAACGCCAACGCCAGCCGGCTGGTAGCCGGACAGGTAAAGGGATATGATGCGATCTTTTGCGGGCATTCACACGGCCGTTTTCCCTTTAAACCGGAAGACAACCCCCTGGTGAACAACACATTGATGGTTTTGTCCGGCAGTCACGCCCGCTATCTCGGCGTAGCCGAATTTGATTTGCAAAAAAAATCGGGGGACGCCTGGCAAGTGCAGGACAAAACAGCCTATTTACTGGCAATGGATACCGTACGGGCGGCGCAGGAGATTCTGGCAATCGCCGAACCTTATCACCGGAAAACCCTCGAATATATCCGCACGAAGATTGGTGTTACGGAAGACAGCCTGACGGCACGCAACGCGCGCTTTTATGACAGTTCGCTGATTGAACTGATCAACAAAGCCCAGCTGGCGGCCACGGGCGCCGATATTTCCTTTGCCGCATCGTTCAATGAGCGTTTCGTATTGCCTCCGGGTGATATCCTCGTGAAAGATGTGTACGGCATGTACCGCTATGAAAATTTTCTTTATGTGGTTGAAATGACCGGAAAACAGATAAAGGATTTTCTCGAATACTGTGCAGGATATTTTTCGTGGGATGACAAAAGAAAAACGGTTGGTGTTAACCGGAAGATGGCCGGTTACAATTATGATATGGCGGAAGGTATCGGTTATAAGATCGATGTGCGGGAAAAACCGGGCCGGCGCATTAAAGATCTGGTCTTTTTAAAAACCGGAGAACCCCTGGCAATGGAAGCAACCTACACGGTTGCCATGAACAGTTACCGGGCTACGGGCGGCGGCGGTCATCTGGCGGCATCGGGGATTAAACAGGTAAAGGTTTTGTGGAAATCCAACGAGGAGATGCGGAATATTCTGCTGGCGTATATCCGGGAAAAGAAAGTTATACGTGCGGTTGCGAACGGGAATTGGAGGTTGGTTTTTTAGTTAGAAGTTTATTAGTTGAGCGGCTCAGGGGTTAAAGAATGTTTCCGGACAGCAGGTATTCAACTCCGAATTTGAAATAGACGCCCTGCAGATTATCGATACGGTTGCGATAGTGGTTTGGCTCTTTGAAGTAATGAACCGAAACAAAGCCGCGCAAAGCGGGAGAATAGAAATAGCGGATCAGTAACTTGTTAACCAGATTTTCCGTCACCGGTGCCAGCGGGAAATCGTTCTTTTCCAGCGGGAACACATCGTAGAAAGAAAAACCGCCGTATCGTCCGACGATCAATTCATTTTGTACATACCAGGGAAACGCCCCCCACCAGGCAATCTTCCATTTGAATTCTTCACAACTGGCACAGGGATAGCCCAGTCCCAGGCCCCTGTAATGGTAATTTTCCCACGTAAACTTGGACTGGTAGGTGCGGTTCCAGATGCGGTTGAAGGTAACCGAATTATGCAGACTCCTTACCGGCCAATCCGCCTGTCTGAGAGAAATGTTTATGCCAAGCCGGTCGGGAAACCGGCTGCGGTCGTCCACACCCGGATCGTTATTGACAATGATGTCGTCAATCAGAAACTGGGTGAATAAGGCGGTTTTGGGAAAGGGTTTCCAGAAAACATCCAGCGCCCAGAAGCCGTCCAGCTGGCGGCGGTCATTGCGTTGAACGCCGTAATAGAAAGTCATCGGATTCAGCAATTGCAGATCAATATTGCGGTTTTCGCCGCCAAAAGTCGCCATTTCGGTAAATGCGAACTGCAGGGCCGGATTCAAACTGATATCAATTCGGTGTCCCACCAGATACCGATTGGCATTATTAACCCTTTTAATCGCAGCTCCCGGTTCCGACAGTGTCAGAGCGTTTACGTTTTCCAGCTGGGCCAGGATTATGGAAAAACGGAACCATCTGTTGGTGTATTGTGCCAGAAAATGATCGTAGCTGTAAGGATTATCGGAAAGCAGCAGTCCTTTTTCACCCGGCGCCCCCCAGTTGCGTTTCACACGGCCGGCAAAAAGCGAAAAGCCGTTGAATGCAATTTTGCCGTAGGCTTCATTTACCCGGCCGTAAATCCAGTCATCGGCTTCGCTGAGGTCGCCGGCATAATTCGGATCGAGACGGAAATCCTGGTCCACGACGGTACGATTGGCCAGCAGGATATGATCGGCTTTGTAATGCAGGCTTCCTGCCAGTTTATACCGGCTGAACAGGCTGCTTTTTAATCGCAGTCTTTCGGCGACCTGTAATTGTCCGCTTAAATTTGCTTTACCGTAAAAGCGATTCCACCAGGCACGGAAGTATTTTGCTGCAGGATTATCCGCAGTATTGTCATTCAGTTTCTGAAGGGTATAGGGTTGTTGCAGAACGAAATCCGCGGTCATACCGCCGGATGTGACGGCATAATCGAAGTATTCGTACACCGGGTCATCCAAATAGAGCAAAGGGGATTGTGCACCAACCGGCGAAACCGTAACAAATATGAGCAACACCCGGAATAAAAAAAATGTTACGGCAATTTTATAATTATTTTTCATATTCAAGTCTCAAAACGTGTTGATCTCAGTTTGGTTGTTTATTCTTGAAGCATCAGGTTTTTGATTTTTGTAATTCATTGCTATTAATATTATCGATTTTACAGGAGCAATTTATCGAATTACACGGAATATATCATACATTTGGTCAATTTTGTTTCTTACGGTTCAAACAGGACGCCCCGACGGGGCTGCGAATTTATGCCCGGTACGTTTTTGCTATAAACAGGTCATCCCTGCGGGATTTTTGTTTATTGGCTAGAAATGGATCAGTTTTAAATATCATAACCGAAATCCGCATTTCAACATCGGTATCATAAACCCCGTGGGGGTTGTCTGTGTATAGCATCGTCCGATACGCCAATCGTAGTACAGCCCCGTAGGGGCGATCTTTCGGGCACAACAGGGCACCCCGACGGGGCTACAAATGTATTATTTCTACCCTGCTTGTTATAGACAGGGCATCCCT
>JAJRVZ010000045.1 GCA_024277055.1 Calditrichota bacterium | reverse complement strand
TGATCTCGTTCAGGCTGAATTCAAGCGTGCGCAGGTAAACGATCATTCGGGCCTTTTCCACTTCAGGTTCACCGTAATAGCGGTACCCGGTAAATTCGTCGACTCTTGACGGCACAAGCAGCTCTTTTTCGTGGTACAGGCGCAGGGCCTTGATGGTCAGACCGGTGATTCGGGAAAATTCGCCAATGGTGTACATACCTGTTCTCCGGATTGGTTTCTCTTACTGATACCGTTGCCGAATGCGACGGTATCAACAACTCACTTAAAAGATAAGCCCTGCCCCCGGGGGAGAGTCAACTGTTTTTTTTCGACGATAAATTCTCTGTGTTTTTAAAATAATCCTGATAGGCGTATTTCAGCATGGATTGGAAATGGTGAACGGCTTTTTCTTCTTTGGGTGAAAACCTGCCCCGGTCGTAAGCGTTTGAGGCTAATCCCTTTTGCACCTGTTCACAGATGACGATATCTTCACTCTGCACCTGGTCGGAATACCGAATATCGGCTTCAATGATATCCGCCGCTGTCGAGTCATCGTAATAATAGTCGAAATACACGAGACACTTTTGCGCCGATAGGGGAATAATGTAGTTTGTTTGCAGGCGTCCCGGCAGAATATTCAACATGAAATTGGGAAATATAAAATAATAATATGCTTCACCGTCGCTGGTTTTGAACGGATTCTTGTTTTCACTAAAGGGGCTGTATTGCAGGGAATAGTGCTGATAAATTTCGGTGGCATATTGCCGGTAATCGAGCATTTTTGAAAGCGTGGGATGAACGTAGGGCAGGTGATACCCTTCCAGGTAATTGTCCACATAGACTTTCCAGTTGCAGTTGACTTTGTAAGAAACGCGGCGAAAAAATTTCTTTTTACCCAATTTAATCGGGGTGATACGTTCCCTGATACCTTCCATCAGACTGGGCAGCGCCGGATGCCGGCTGTTCAAATTAACAAACAACATGCCTTCCCATTCGTCGACCGAGATACGTTTCAGGCAAAAATCTTTTTTATCAAAATGCTCGATACCGTCCATCTGCGGGGTTGCCCGCAATTCACCTTTCAGGTTGTATGTCCAACCGTGGTATTTGCACTGAAGCGCTTTCACGTTTGCATCTTGTGTTACCAGCGGTCCGCCGCGATGACGACACACATTATAAAAACTGCGCAACCTTCCTGTACCATCCCGCAGGATTAGTACCGGTTGTCCGGCAATTTCAGTTAAGGATACCTGTCCGGTTTCCGCAACTGTTTCAGCAGAACCGGTATACTGCCAGCTGATGCCCATCACCGCTTTCAGATCCAGCTCATGCATGCGGGGATCGACATACCAGGAAGAGGGAATGGTTTCCGCCCGATCGATGGCGCGTTGTTTCAGTATTGCGGGGGTCATCTCCGGATACATTCGGTACGGCAAAGCATTCTCCATTAAAAAAGTTATGCGGGCGGAATAAAATTATCAGATAAATGATTTTCTGTCAAGCAATGGTAAAATTAAAATCCGGGTTGAGCAGGAATGAACGAATTTTTCGAAAAACTGAAGCGTGAAAACTGGGGTTTTCCGTGGCACATTATTCTGTCACTGGCTGGTACCGTATCGGCAATCATTTTATTACGGCGGATCTTCCCGGGAATCAGCCTGTCTTTAGGCCTGATTGTCACCTTTCTGGCCATAAACCTGATCGGTGTTTTACATGAGATCATGCAAAATAAACGCGGGCAGGATAATCGTCGCGGCAGTTTGCAGGATATCATTGCCAACAACGCGGGAATTGTTCTTGGAATTGGATTGTTCCTGTTGAGCGTAAATTTTTAGCCGTCGCAGTAAAAGTACCGTGACATAATTATTTTTTCCGAAGCAGTGTGATTGCATATCCGGCAGGTGCATTAAGAATGCCCAGCAGAATTTGCCGCATAGATGCAAAGGGAATCAATGAAATATCAACAGATTGCTTCCGGCCGGACAGCCATTTCCAGTTAAGACAGTTGCCCTTTTCGTCCAGTTCCAGTTCAACATTTCCGTTCGAGAAAATAAATGTTTCTGATAGCAGCTCCAATCTGTACGCTTTTCCACCCAGCACCGCTTCTATCTTATTGCTTTTGGTAATTAAAAAGGCATTTCGCCCATCATTTTTTCGATAGCTTGTTTCACTGAAAAAAAAGCGCGGCTTTTCGTTGAACGGTCCGCCGTCTTCCGGGCAGAAGGTGTCGCAATTGCCGCAGTCGTTGCAAAAGTCGGCCAGGTTGGCGATCTGCCCATCTTTTTGTGTTTCGAATAATTCCGTACCAATCCGGGTTAATTCTTTCCCTTCAATCCGGTAAAGCGGTAAATCGAGTGTTACCGGCGGCATTGGAAAGTTGAAATTGGCGGCGTTCGGACACACCGGAAGGCAGATGTTGCAGGTGATGCAATCGAACAGTTTTAGTTGCGACCCGATTTTGCGGGGCAGCGATTGATTCTTTTTGAAATGGTAGCGCTCATTTTCCTGCAGGGCCGGGATCAGCCGGCGGGCGTTGTTCATTCCCGCCAATGCCAAATCATTCGAGCCGCCGGTCAGTTTTATCAACGCCTGTAAATCACGCACCCCATTTTTTTCCATTACGGATTTCAGGTTACCGAGATATGCCGGCAAGCGCGTGTAGCCGCCTTTCTTCAGCAGGTCGGTGCAGGTGGTTACCGGCACCATATTACACAGCAGGGCATCGACCACATTGTTCTTGTCGATTCCGGCGGAGAAAGAAACCGGAAAACCGGCGCCCATTTCTTCGCGCACCTTCAGCATCAGGTTCATGGAAATTACGTGCAGGGGAACACCGGAAAGGTATTGTACTTTTTCTTTGAAAATATTTTCGGTGTTTCTGACTACCAGCGTATTGGTGAACTTGGCGCCGAAATGCACGCCGTGATCAGAGGCAACCTGTTGCAATCGCCGCAGCATCGGAATGGCGTCGGTAAATTGCAGATCGTCTTCAAAGGCCTTTTTATCCAGCTCGATATGCCGGTACCCCAGCCGGTTGTGCAGCATGTCCCGAACATATTCGAAACCGGCCAGCGTCGGATTCATTTTCACGATCACATGCACCCGGTATGTTTCAATCAGGTGGCGCACCATGCCTTCGATTTCCTGCGGCGGACAGCCGTGAAAAGTAGACAGGGTAACGGATTCCGAAACCCGGGCCGGAACATCCAGATTTCTCAAATCAGACCATTCCTGCGGCAGGGAGTGCAGTAATCCTTCAATCAGTTGCGAACCATCCAGCATATTACTGATCCATTCATGGATCGGTTCGGATCGGATTCCGCGAAGGTCGTAGCCGACCGACATGTCGAAAATCGTATCATAAAACGCGTCGGTTTTGGCGATGCCGAGCAATTCCGATTCCCGCAGGAGGTGCAGCAGAACCCAGGCCGTTACATATTCACGATACGAATCGGCCAGTTTCATTTCCTGAGACCACTCGACGTTGAAGCCGATATTGCGCATGTCGATACAGGGTCGGGGGATTTCCAGTTCATCCAGTATCTGCACGGTTTTCAATTCGATAATCCGGCTGCCGCCGAGAAAGGAAAGCAGGATGTTTTGCACCATCTGTGAATGGGGTCCGGCAGCGGGGCCGATGGGGGTCGCAGCGGGTTTATCATGAAAGCGAACGGAAAAATCAAAATTTTCTGCGCCGGAATACATTTTTTTCACTGCAAAACCGTACAGGCTTTCCAGCGATTCCAGTTCGCTCCGCATGGCGGTTAAATGTCCGTTGAGGGATATTCCGTGTAATTCGGCCAAGATCAACTCCGATTCAATTCGATGTCGGCAAATTAGCCAATCTGTATTTCGTAATCAACGAAAAGCAAAAGGTGTCCCCGCCGAATGGAATATATTTACGGTAAAAATGATTACAGACCAGCGCAATAAATGCGGTTATTAAAATACAAACTACGGTTAACAATTTTACGCCGGAATCTGAAATGTGACGGAACGCATAGATTGGATGAGGAGTATTCATTATTCTTTCGGAATTCCGTCACAATTAACAGCAACTTAAAAATAAACCCGGAGGGTTGATCATGCCCGTATCAAGGCAAGTTGCGATTGCCGTAATAACGGCGCTGTTTATCACATCCTGCACAAGGGTTCCACTGACCGGCAGGCGACAGTTGACGCTGATACCGTCGAATCAGATGATGTCCATGAGTTTTCAGCAGTATGATGAATTTCTGAAACAGAACAAGCTCAGCACCAACAAAAAGCAGACCGCCATGGTTAAAAGGGTGGGCCGTCGAATTCAAAAAGCCGTGGAATCCTATTTTGCGCAAAAACGGATGTCCTCGCAACTCAAAGGGTACGAGTGGACGTTTAACCTGGTTGAAAGCGACCAGGTGAATGCCTGGGCGATGCCCGGCGGCAAAGTAGTGGTTTACACCGGGCTGCTGAAGGTAACCAGAGACGAAACAGGGCTTGCTGTTGTCATGGGGCACGAAATTGCCCATGCCATTGCCCGGCACGGGAACGAACGTATGAGCCAGGGCTTGCTGACCCAGTTGGGTGGTCTGGCGCTGATGAAAGCGCTGGAGGAGAAGCCGGCGGAAACGCAGCAATTGTGGATGGGAGCCTTCGGTCTGGGTGCACAACTGGGAATTATGCTGCCCTTCAGTCGTATGCATGAAAGTGAGGCAGACAGGCTGGGACTGATTTTTATGGCAATGGCCGGATACGATCCCAATGCCGCAGTGAGTTTCTGGAAACGCATGGCAGCCGGCAAAGCCGGGCAGGCGCCGCCCGAATTTTTAAGTACGCACCCTTCCGATCAGAGGCGCATCAACGACATAAAAAAGGCATTGCCGGAAGCGTTGAAGTATTACAAAAAAAACTGATCGTTCTTTATGAAAAAAATGTTAATATTGACGGTACTTATGGGTACCGTGTTGTGGCTGAATTCCTGTGCCGATCTGCTGCAGATTCTTAATCAGTCGGCGGTACAAAAACCGCGGGTCTCGGTAAGCGAGACGAAAATCACCGGTCTTTCGTTTGATCAGATCAATCTGAATTTTACCCTGAAGATTGATAATCCGAATGCCATCGGCGTATCTTTGGCCGGTTTTGATTATAATCTGGAGATTAATCAGAAATCATTTATCAGCGGAAGGAAAAAAGACAGATTAACCATAAAATCTTCCGCTTCGAGCAGCGTTACCCTGCCGGTCACGTTGAAATTTGCGGATATTTACCAGGTTTTCAGTAATCTGATCAACAGCGATTCGTCGAAATATAAAATATCGTTCGGGCTTGATTTTGACCTGCCGGTTCTGGGTACCGTGCGTATTCCGGTCAGCACCGCAGGCTATGTTCCCATGCTTAAACTGCCGAGCCTGAGTTTCAAGGGCATTAAACTGGATCACATAAATTTCAGCGGCGCCAAACTGGCGGTGGAATTGAAATTGAAGAATCCCAATGCATTTTCGATGTTACTTGAAAACTTCGACTATGGTTTGCTGGTAAACGGCAGGAAATGGCTGGAGGGGGCCGGAAAAAATATGGTACGGGTCGCGGCAAAGGGAGAGCAGGTAATCCGGTTACCGGTTAGCCTCGATTTTCTGCAAATGGGTTCGTCACTGTATCAGATGCTGACGAGCGGAGAAGGACTTAAGTACCGCCTGAGTGGAAAACTGGATCTGAAAAGTCCAAACCGTCTGTTGAATAATTTAAAATTACCATTCGATTTATCCGGAGTCACCGATCTTTTAAAATAATCAAAAAGTCAAAGCAGGAAATTTACGGCAAATTCCGATTCATTCAATTGGAAAAGTGTGCGGCGGAATTACGGTGAAAATCAATACCCGCTGGTCCGTTCTTCATCTACTGAAATCACACCTGCCGTGGTGTTTTTACGTCCGGATATTTTCGGGAGGAAGAAAGAATTCATTAAATAAGGGAGAATCAAATGGATATTACGGCAATGGATACGTACATGGGAAAAGCCATTGAAATGGCCATGGAATATGGTCCGAAATTACTGTTGGCAATCATTACCCTGCTGATCGGTTTGTGGGTAATTCGATTGGTGGTCAAATCACTGAACAAGGCGATGGAGAAGGCGAAGGTGGAAGCTTCGCTGCAAAAATTTCTAGAAAGCCTGACGGCGATTCTTTTGAAAGCTTTGTTACTGATTTCTGTTGCCTCAATGGTGGGCATCGAAGCGACTTCCTTTATCGCCATTCTGGGTGCGGCCGGTCTGGCCGTCGGTCTGGCTCTGCAGGGCAGCCTGGCAAATTTCGCCGGCGGCGTGCTGATCCTGCTTTTCAAACCTTTCAAAGTAGGGGATGTGATTGAAGGGCAGGGCTACACCGGAAAAGTAGACGCCATTCATGTTTTTAACACAATCATGAAAACGCCGGATAACAAAACCATCATTATTCCAAACGGAGCGCTGGCAGGCGGCAGTATCACAAATTATTCCACCGAATCGAGACGACGGGTGGATATGACTTTTGGTATCGGGTACGGCGATGATCTGCTGAAAGCCAAAAACCTGTTACTGCAGATGGTCGGGGCGGACGAAAGAGTGATAAAAGATCCGTCGCCCCAGATTGTAGTCAGCGAGCTGGCCGACAGTTCGGTAAATTTAACCGTACGCGCCTGGTGCGATACCGGCGATTACTGGAGCATTTATTTTGACATGCAGGAAAAAGTAAAACTGGAATTTGACAAACAGGGTATTTCCATCCCTTATCCGCAACAGGATATTCATGTACATCAACATAATTAACGGGAAATAATCAAACCAAATCAGGAGAATTGAATCATGAAACGATGGCTCATATTGGGTCTGTTGGTGTTTGCAATTACCGCAGTTCCGGCGCAGGAAGAAAAAAAGCCGGAGTACGGCTGGAAAAACGAAGTTGTCGGCAACCTGAATTTTACACAGAACTCCTTTTCAAACTGGGCGGCCGGTGGTGAGGACTCATGGTCGTGGCAGTTGGATGTACTGGCCAGGTTCGTAAATGACCGGAAAGATTATACCTGGGCAAACAGCGGCAAACTGTCTTTCGGTAAAACCCAGGTGGGAGACGCCGAAGCGCGCAAGGCGGCGGACGAGATCAACCTGGAAAGTGTTTTTACCTACAAAATGGACGTTTATATGAATCCGTTTGTGGCAATTACCGCGAAAACCCAGCTGGCGAAGGGATACAGTTACGACGTCAGTCCGAAAGCGGCTGTTGCCGGTTTTTTCGACCCGGGTTATGTAACGGAAAGTATCGGTCTCGGATACAACCGCGGGGAAGGTTTCAAAACCCGTTTCGGTGCGGCGTTGAAACATACCTTTACCAGCGACTTCCCGGTGCCCTACGCCGATGATCCTTCGACAATGGAAATTGAAGACACAAAAACGGAATTCGGCGCTGAATCGGTAACGGACTTTTCGACTAAATTAAGCGAAACGATTCTGTTCACATCCAAACTTGAAATGTTTTCAAACCTGAAAGCGCTGAACCAAATTGATATTAACTGGGATAACCTGTTCAGTGCGAAATTGACCGAGTACATATCCGTCAGTTTTAATATAAAACTGTTTTATGACCGGGATATTTCAATCCGGCGTCAGCTTCGACAGACGTTGGCGGCAGGATTGACCTACAGCGTACTGTAAATTCAAATTGAAACGCAAACACCGAACCGATTCCATCGCATTGCGCGGTGGAATCGGTTTTTTAACACAGCTGATCATCATCCCCGGTATAGCAGGAATCGGACTGAAATCTTCGCCAGTCGTATAAAAACCGTTTTAATTCTTCAAGATATATTTGTATTACCGTTTGTCCCCGGTATTTTTTTTCCTTTTCGGAAAGGTAATGGGCATCTGCATCCGCGGACTCCGGCATCCGTATTATCGTGTGTGCAACGACGAGCTCTTTCAGCTGTTCATGAACCTCATCACAAAAAGCGCATTCTTTATGCCGGTAGAAAATGATCATAAGAAATCAATACGATTGTTAAATCGGTTTTATTTCTCTATTTTTAATAAGTTGAAGAACTGAAGGAGAGTTATTCATGGATCTGAACAGCGTTTATGACGTCATTGCGCGGGTATTTCAATTTACCCTGTTCGAGATCAATCAGACGCCGGTTACGCTGGCATCGATACTGATGTTTATTTTATTCATCAGCTTGTTTTTCGTCGGTTCGCGTCTGCTGAACAGAGTGCTCAGGCGCAATATTCTGCCCCGCTTTCAGCTGGAGGAAAATACACGTTTCCTGATGCTGCGCATCACACATTACCTGATCATGATTACCGGAACGGTAGTTTCTTTTCAATTCGTGGGCATCGACCTCAGCGGTCTGGCGGTTATTTTCGGATTGCTTTCCGTCGGTATCGGCTTCGGTCTGCAAAATGTAACCTCCAATTTCGTAGCCGGGCTGATCCTGCTGTTTGAGCGCCCGATACGCATCGGCGACCGGGTTACGGTGGGCAGTACGGAAGGGGACGTCAAAGCGATCAATTTTCGTTCGACCACCATTC
>JAJRVZ010000044.1 GCA_024277055.1 Calditrichota bacterium | reverse complement strand
CTCAATTATTAGTTCGGGCATCATGGTAATCCTGTCTTTATTGCCTTTTCCGCTTCGAACGGTAATTTGTTTATATTCAAAATCAAGGTCCTGAACACGAAGATTTAAGCACTCCTTCAATCGTAAACCACTTCCATATAGTAATATTACCATTAAAGGGTGCGAATCTTTATCCGTACCAGATCTAATAATTTCGGTTGCCGGGTTATCCTGCTCACAACGGTATCCCTGCACACTTCGCCATCGCTAATCTTCAATCCTTGATCCTTAATCTTAAATTACATTTCATATCACTGTATAGTGCAATTTGATCATTGATCATTGGATATTGAATATTGGAAATTACTTAAAGCTCCGCTCCGTCAGTTACACGTCTTGAAAAAAACATGCAATAAAAGGGGCAAACGATGTAGAGAATCTATCGGAACCGCATCATGCAGCGAGTGTTTCTTCCTGTGGTAATAGTCGGATTTGGTAAGTGTTGTGAAAATTGTAAGAAATGCAGGGGAGAAATGCAAGTTTTTAAGTGATGGGTGAAGCGTAATGAGTAACTGTCGCTGTGCGAGTGGCTGTGCGTTGCAGTGACTTGGTGACAAGGTGACGGGATCGTGATGAGTGATGGGGGACTGTGTCGATGCCGGTGACCTTTCTTGAATTCCCGATTTCCTCCATCCCACAAAAGCCAATTCGATATTCGTTTTTAATTTGCTTATATTCCGCCCCATGCAAAACATACAACAAATACTTAAAGAATATTTCGGTTTTGATAATCTGCGCAATCCGCAGGAAGCAATCATACAAAGAACGCTTCAGGGAAAGCATTCGCTGGTGATCATGCCCACCGGTTCCGGCAAATCGCTTACCTACCAGATACCGGCTTTGCTGCTGGATGATCTGACCATTGTAATCTCTCCGCTTATCGCCTTGATGAAAGACCAGGTTGATGTGCTGAAAAAACGAAATATCGATGCAGAATTTATTAATTCCTCCCTTTCCGGAACGGAGCGGGAAAATCGTTACAAAGACGTAGCGCGGGGAAAATACAAAATGCTGTACGTAACGCCGGAGAGATTCCGTAAAAAGGAATTTCTTGAGATACTGTCCCGGCGCAGGGTGTCGCTGCTGGCAGTGGATGAGGCTCATTGCATCAGCGAATGGGGCCACGATTTTCGTCCGGACTACACACGGTTGAAGGAATTTCGCCTGCTGATGCACAACCCGCCTACCATTGCTCTGACAGCCACCGCTACACCGGATGTTCAGCGCGACATTCTAAAACAGCTGGATCTGTCTTCCGAAGAAGTACAGCTGTTTCATGAAGGAATCGACCGCCCCAATCTGTTTCTCGAAGTACAAAATGTGTGGGGCGAAGATGAAAAACTGGCTAAAATACTTGAAATCGTACACGATCACGAAGGAAACGGCATCATATACTTTGTGTTGATTAAAGACCTGAAATCCATGAGCGAACTGTTGCGCAGCAGAAAAGTAAAGCATCTGACCTATCACGGCGACCTGGACACATCACAGCGCAAAAAGGTGCAGGATGTTTTTATGAACGGGGAAAACAACCTGGTGCTGGCGACGAACGCTTTTGGTATGGGCATCGACAAAGAAAATATCCGCTACGTGATGCACGCGCAGATTCCCGGCTCACTGGAGGCCTATTACCAGGAAATCGGGCGTGCCGGGCGGGACGGTAAACCGTCCGTTTGCAGCCTGTTGTACGACGAGCAGGACTTGAATATCCAGCTGGAATTTATGAAATGGAATAATCCCGGCGCCGGGTTTTATGACCGCCTGTACCGCTTGCTGCATTCCGATCTGATGCGTGCCAATGCCGAAGGATTGGAATATCTGAAAGAGCAGATGACCTATAAAAATCGTAGAGATTTCCGTTTGGAAACCGCACTGGGCATGCTGGACAGATACGGCGTTACCGAAGGTGACATCGAATCACGCAATTTGCAACTGACCGGTGAATTACCGGAGCAGCTAACCGATGAAGATTATTTGCAGCGGAAAAAGGAAAATGAGCAGCAGAAACTCTATAAAATAATGATGTATACCAAAACGGAAGACTGCCGTAAAGCTTTCATCCACGATTATTTCGGCATCCCGCACAGCGGCAGTTGCGGCGCCTGCGACAACGAATAGCGTCCCGCATCATCCCGGAGCCAATTCGAAGCCCGGGTATCCGGGATGAAGCAATCCCCTGCAAACCGGATTGCCGCATCGCTGCGCTGCTCGTGCTTGTTGCTCGTCACTCGTTACTCTTTATGCATCACCAACCTGGTTTACTTTGTCACCTTGTCACCAAGTCACCTTGTCACCTTGTCACCAAGTCACTGCAAAGCACAGTCACTCTTCACTCATCTCTCCCCATTCCCGATTGCAATTATCATAATCAACCGTTAATTTTTAAATCGATTCGTGAATTCATTCGCTATACAAACGGAGGACCTTCGATGAAATTATATTTTTTTCTAATACTTATTGTAATTCCTTCATTTTTACTGTCTGCGACACATTTGATGCGTTTTGCAGACGTCTCCGAAAAGCATATTGTTTTTACCTATGAAAATGACCTGTGGCTAGCGGACAGGGACGGGGGCAATGCGCACCGAATTACCCGGCACGACGGCAATGAACGCTTTGCAAAATTCAGTCCGGACGGTTCCATGCTTGCCTTTACCGCTTCCTACGATGGCGGGACGGATGTTTACGTAATGCCGGTGGAGGGAGGCGTTCCGAAAAGGCTAACCTTTCATCCCGCTGCAGATTATGTGCTGGACTGGTACCCGGACGGCAAACACATTCTGTTTCGCTCGCGTCGTGAATGGCCGAATCGCGTATACGAATTGTATAAAATCTCTGTTGAAGGTGGTATGCCGGAAAAACTGCCGCTCGACCGCGGCGATCGGGCTTCGTTGAACGCCGACGGCAGCAAACTGGCCTATAACCGTATCGCCCGTGAATTCCGTACCTGGAAACGATACAAGGGCGGACGCGCACAGGATATCTGGCTGGCGGATTTTAATGCGGGAACTTATGAACGTCTGACCAAATTTGAAGGAACGGATAACTATCCCATGTGGCAGGGAAATGCGATTTATTTTCTTTCCGATCGCAAACACGGCACCTTGAATCTATTCAAATATGATCCGGGCAGTAAACAGATCACCCCTGTAACGGATTACAGCGATTACGATGTTAAGTATCCTTCCGACGGACCCGGCGCAATCATATTTCAATACAGGGAACAACTTCATCTGCTGAATTTATCGGATGGCAGTGTTAATCCGCTGAGGATACAGATCAATTCCGATGCGGTATTCATGAAAGATAAATATGTTGATCCGGCAAAAAACACCGGCTCTTTCTCGCTTTCTCCCGCCGGCAGGCGTATGTTGCTGGAAACCCGCGGTGAAATAATAAATTATCCGGTGGAGGAAGGTAAACCGTTCAATCTGACACGATCGTCCGCATCGCGGGAAAAAAATGCCGTATGGGCACCGGATAACAGTAAAATCGCCTTTATTTCCGATATCAGCGGTGAAGAGGAATGGTACTGGACGGATGAGCATGGAACGCTGGATTGGAAGGCTAACCGGTTGACAACAGACGGAGCCGGTTACCGCATGTACGCAAAATGGTCTCCCGACAGCCGGTACCTTATCTTTTCGGATAAGTACCTGCGCTTGAACCTGCTGGACACAAAGTCGAAAAAAGTATCGGTAATTGACAGGGGTGATTATGATGACGCCTGGGAGCGCTGGGGTATTCAGGATTACTGCTGGTCACCTGACAGCCGCTGGGTAGCCTACAGTAAAATGGAACAGTCCCTGAACGAATCCATTTTTCTGTATTCCCTCGATTCGAAAAAAGTGCACCGGGTAACGAGTGAATTTACACAGGACTGGAGCCCGGCTTTCGATCCGAACGGGAAATTCCTCTATTTCCTTTCCAACCGGACATTCAAACCGATCATGGGCTTTGTCGATCAGAACCATGTTTTTCTGAAAATGGCGAAACCGCATGTGCTGGTTTTAAAAGCGGGGGATCCGTCCCCGTTCGCCGAAAAAAACATTGATGAAAAACAATCTGAAGAAAAGAACAAAAAGCGGATTATAACGGAAATAACGCTGGATAACATGGAAAGCAGAGTGCTGGCCGTGCCGGTTGACGCAGGCAATTATTTCCGTATTGAGGCCAATGAAAAGGGCATTTTCTATCTGTCCAAAGAAGAAGACGAGTTCCTAAAATACCAAATGGTAACCGACCAAAACAGCGAAAAAAATCTTGATCTTCATTTCTTCAATATGAAGAAAAAGGAAGATAAAAAACTGATGTCCGGTATCAGCAACTATCACCTTTCGATGGACGGCAAAAAACTGGTATACAAAAGCGGAAAAACCTTCGGGGTGATCGATGCCGGTAAAAAAGCAAAACGGGGCGATGGTAAAATTGATTTGAAATCGGCACGAATTAAGATTGCTAAAAATCAGGAATTTGTGCAGATCTTTAATGAAGCCTGGCGGGTACAACGCGACTGGTTTTATGCAGCCAATATGCACGGCGTAAACTGGCAGGCGGTGGGTGAGAAGTATCGTTCTTTTCTAACGGACTGCGGAAACCGGGGGGACCTGAATTACCTGATCGGCGAAATGATCGGTGAATTGAATGCAGGGCACACCTATGTTTACGGCGGTGATTATGAGAAATCTCCGAAGCGCATCGGTACCGGGCTGCTCGGTGTGGATTTTGAAATTCCTGCCAGATCCGCATTTCACAGGATCAGGCATATTATTCCGGGCAACGGCTGGGACAAACGACTACGTTCCCCTTTGGCAGAACCCGGTTCGCCGATCGGGGAGGGAGATTATATCATAGCCATAGACGGTCGGCAGATTCCTGCGAGTGAAAATATTTACAAATATCTTGAAAATAAAGCGGGGCGTCTGGTTACGATTACGTTTAATTCAAAACCCACGGCGAAGGGTGCTCGAAGCTGGATGACCAAAACCATTGGCAGCGAAGGTAATATCCGATACAACGAATGGGTCGCCGAAAACAGGGAACTTGTTGACCGCATGTCCAACGGCACCATCGGTTACGTGCACATCCCAAGCATGATGGAGAGTGGATTGGTTGAATTCGCCAAATGGTTTTATCCGCAGCATTACAAGCAGGGACTGATTATCGATGTTCGCTATAACGGCGGTGGTTTCGTCGGAGACCAGATCATCGACCGTCTGGAGAGAAAACTGTGGGGCATCACCCAGCCGCGTGAAGGCAAACCGATTCGTGACCCCGAGCGGGTGTTCTACGGCCACATGGCCTTGCTGATGAGCGAAGACAGCGGTTCCAATGCCGAGTATTTCTCCCATGCCTTCCAGTTTAACAAACTGGGACCTGTGATCGGTCAGCGGACCTGGGGAGGAGCCGTGGGTATCGAAAACCACCAGCCGCTGGTAGACGGCGGAGAGACGACACCGCCGCAGTTCGGTCCGTATAATCTGAATCGTGAATGGGTTATAGAAGGGCACGGTGTGGAACCGGATATACCGGTATTCAACCGGCCGCAGGATGTACTGCAGGGCAAATACGCCCAGCTGGAACGCGCCGTTGCGGAAGTGAAAAAAGCCATTGAAACGGATCCGCGTGTGATTCCGTCGCGTCCGGCATATCCGGAAAAGATGAAAACAAAATAGGGAAAGCAGCCCCCGGTTTTCGAGGGCTGTTTATTTAACTATCCATCCCGCTGAAAGAGTAAAACCGATGAACAGGAAAAGATTGTCACCAATTCCGGTTTTGATCATCTTATAAAATAAACGGCGGACTAAAAATGAAATTACCGGTGGCAACCCTGCATGCGGCACTCCTGAGCCCCAGAACGCTGCTGATTATTTTTTTGCTGATGGCAATCCTCATGTTCTCCTCGGCGCTGATCGAACTGCAGCTCAGCCGCAGCGAACTGACTCACCTGATGACCGAACAGGCCCATTCGCTCATCGAAACGCTGCTGATCACTTCGCGCAATGCACTGCTTTCCAACGAACGACTCGATGCGGCGATCCGTGAGCGTCTGCTCAATAATGCCAATTTTGTACGTATGCTTTATGAGCAGAATCGAATCAGTAATACCCTGCTCACCCGATTGGCGGAAGAGCAGGGCCTGTATCGTATAAATATCTTTAACCGTTACGGGGAAAAAATATACTACAGTCATCAACAGGAACATATTGATCGTTACCAGCGCAACAATCCGCAAAAAATCCTGCAACCCATTTTCACGGGTGAGACCGATACCCTGCTGATAGGAATAAAACCGGCACGTTTTGAGGACGGATACCGCTTTGCGGTGGCGCTGGCGGCCGTTAACAGAAGTGCGATTGTCGTTAACCTCGATGCCGGACAGATTCTGCAATTCCGGAAGGAGATCGGTTACGGAAATATGCTGCGCTCGCTGGTTGTCAATCCCGGAATCGTATATGTGGCATTACAGGACAGCACAGGTATATTGGCGGCCTCACCGAATGTTCGCCGGCTGGAGCCGGTTTCAGGATCACCGTTTCTCTTATCATCGCTGCAGGATACCGTTCCGGGCACCCGCATTTACCGCTTTGAGGAGGTCGATGTTTTCGAAACCGTTCATCCGCTTTTCTATAAGGGCAGAACGGTGGGATTATTTCGTCTCGGACTTTCCATGGAGCCGCTGGATGAAATCAATGCACGAATCATCCGCCGTTTCGGCTTTATCTCGATCATACTGTTGTTTATCGGTGGAATTCTGTTCAGCCTGGTGCTGATTCGTCAAAACCTGGAGACCACCCGCAAGCAATATCAGGTGGTCGAGACCTACTCTTCCAAGCTGATCAGAAGCGTGAGCGATGCTGTTATCGTACTGGATGAAAAAAATCATATCCGAATATTCAACCCTGCGGCAAGTAAGATTTTTGGTAAATCCGAAAGCGAAACGATCGGCAGGGATTTTCAATCGATTGTTGATTGTGCGGACTGTGCGGCGATAACAAGCAGTGTGGAACAGATGAAACAGGTTGAATGCAGGATCGGCGGTAAAACAAAATACCTGTTGACCAGCCGCAGCCGGTTCCGTGATGAAAATGATGAACCGAATACGATTCTGATCATACGTGATCTGACCTCCCTCCGGCAGATGGAAGTGCAGGTACAGCGCAACGAACGGTTAACGGCCATGGGCGAACTGGCATCCGGTGTGGCGCATGAGATAAGGAATCCGCTGAATACGATCGGTACAATCGTACAACAACTGGATAAAGATTTCGAACCGAAAGAGAGTGGGGCGGAATACCATGAGCTTGCCGGTCTGGTTTATAATGAAGTCAAACGGATCAACGAAACGGTGCAGCATTTTCTGCGTTTTTCACGGCCGGACCCACTGTACCCCGAACCCTTCATTTTGTCGGAAATGCTTAAGGCATTAAAAAAACAATATCAGCCGCTGCTCGAATCCAACGGCGGAAGTATTGCCGTTCAACAAAAATGGGATGGCGAGGTGGTCTGGGATCGCAAACAAATGCAGCAGGTATTTATGAATCTGATTCAGAATGCTGCGGACGCGGGAAAAACTGAAGTGCATATTTCAATTGCCGTTCACCCGCTTTCAGATGAAGAAATTGAAATTGCAATTGTTGATGACGGTCCGGGCATCCCCGCAGAAATCCTGCCGCGGATTTTCAACCTGTACTTCACTACCAAAGCAAACGGAACCGGTATCGGGCTCAGTATCGTGCAGAGGATTATTTACGAACATGAAGGTTCAATTAATGTGAACAGCGTCGAAGGCAGGGGAGCGGAATTTTTAATACGAATGCCTGTACGGCTTCAAAAAAATTAAGGGAAGGATGATGTCGGAACTTTCAATCCTGATCATCGATGATGAAAAAGCCCAGCTGAAATCACTGGAAAGTTTCTTGTCCCGCAGGAAACATAATATATTTACCGCCGGCAGCGGACCCGAGGCCATGCAAATTCTCGAGCGGGAAGTGATCGATCTGGTGCTGACCGATTTCCGGATGCCCGAATGGAATGGTCTGGCGGTATTGCGTAAAGTGAAAGAGCTGAATCCCAGTATCGATGTGGTGGTGATGACGGCTTACGGCAGCATTGAAGATGCGGTTGAGATCATGAAAGCAGGAGCCTACGATTATCTGACCAAGCCGGTCGATCTGAACCTGCTTGAAAGTCTGATTGCGCGGATTGTTGAAAAAAGGCTGCTGGCGGAAGAAAATATGCGTCTGCGCGAAGCACTGCAAATGCGTTTCAAATTTGACAATATCATTTCACAAAGCAGTGAAATGGAGCAGGTGCTGAACACGGCCGGCCGCGTTGCCGCCAGTAAAGCAACGGTTCTGATCCGCGGTGAAAGCGGAACCGGCAAAGAATTGATCGCCCGCGCAATACATCATGCCAGTCCGCGAAAGGATAAACCCTTTGTGATAGTGAATGTTGCCGCTCTTTCCGAGAATCTGCTGGAAAGCGAACTGTTCGGCCATGAAAAAGGAGCCTTTACCGGGGCCATGCAGCAACGCATCGGCCGTTTTGAACAGGCTGACGGCGGAACGCTGTTCATAGATGAAATCGGGGATATTCCGCTTAATGTTCAGGTGAAATTGCTGCGGGCGATTCAGTTCGGGCAGATTGAACGATTGGGGGGAAACCGGACCCTGGATACCGATGTTCGCATAATTACCGCCACGCACCGGGACCTGGAATTAATGATAAAAGGCGGCGAATTCCGGGACGACCTGTATTACCGCTTGAATGTCGTCTGTATCCAGGTTCCGCCGCTGCGCCGGCGTAAAACCGACATCATCCCGTTGATTGAGCATTTTACGGAGAAGTATGCGCAGCGGAATAATAAATCGATCCGCGGGGTAAGCCGCGAGGCGTTGGACCGTCTGATGAAATACGATTTTCCCGGCAATGTGCGTGAGCTGGAGAATATAATTGAACGGGCTGTGGTGCTCACCCGGGGTGACCGGATTACCGCGGCCGATTTACCGGCGCAAATGCATCTGCCGGCAGCCAATGCCATGCTTGATCCCTTGAACCTGCAAAACACCCACGCGGAAAAAATGAAAGCGTTCGAAACGGCGATGATCGAAGAGGCGTTGCAGCGCAGCAAGGGGAATAAAAGTGCCGCCGCCCGACAATTGGGAATTACCGAGCGCCATCTACGTTCGCGGTTGGAAAAACTGGGGATTTCTGTAAGCCGCGGTTAAAAAATGTGATGAGTAAGATTCGTCCGCCTGTTTGCCGGTCACCCTGTTTAATGGTCCGGCGATTTACACCCTGCAATGATTTGCCTGTAAAAACTATTTTCACTACATTTAACAGAATTAAAATCTGAGTCAGTAATGCGGAGAAATAATTGAGCAAGCTGATCACTGAAGCCGATGTCCGCAAAGCAATGCGGGGCAACCGGCAGATTGAAATCGGAAAAAACAGCATCGTCACACCGCTGGCCAGGGATCTGGCGCAGGAAAAGGGTGTAAAATTTGTTGAAAAAACACCACCGCTGCCGGCCGGGCTTTCGGGTGAAAGCGGATTGGAAAGATGGCCGGTAAAAAATGTTGCACTCGGGGCCGACCACGGCGGTTATTACATGAAAGAGGATTTGAAAAAACTGATAAAAGATCTCGGCTACCGTGTGCACGATGTCGGAACAATGTCGCCGAATCCCGTTGATTACCCGGATATCGCTCTGCAGGTAGCGGAAATGGTTGCCGAAGGGAAGGCCGAGCTGGGTATTATTGTAGACGGCGTTGGCGTCGGTTCGGCGATGGCGGCCAATAAAGTGCCGGGTATTCTGGCTGCAAAATGCAACGGCTGTCTGGAAGCCCGCAACGCGCGGGAACATAATTATGCCAACGTTCTAACCCTGGGCGGACGAACCCTGGGCATCGAGATTGCCCGTGAAACGGTAAAAACCTTTCTTTCTACCCGCGGAGGGGAGGCACGGCACCAGAGGCGGGTACGGAAAATTTTGCAGATTCAGGATAAATACAGGTAAGCAGGTCAAAGCGGCGGAAGGTTTCCCCGCTTTTTTCGTATAAAGTATGTTTTTTATAAAAGGTGGGCATGGAAAAAAAGATATTGGCAGAAGGGCTTACATTTGATGATGTATTGCTGCTGCCGGATGCATCGGATGTTTTACCAAAGGATGCGGATGTAAGGTCACGTCTGACAAAAAAAATACAACTGAATATTCCCCTGGTTAGTGCAGCCATGGATACCGTGACCGAGTTTGAACTGGCCATAGCCATGGCGCGCGAAGGCGGCATAGGAATTATCCACAAAAATCTGTCCGTTCAAGAGCAGGCACAACAGGTGGATTTGGTAAAGCGTTCGGAAAGCGGGATGATTCTGAAACCGGAAACACTCGGACCGGACAATAAACTGCACGAAGCACTCGATAAAATGCGCCGTTTCAAGATTTCCGGCATACCGATCGTCAAGGGTGAAAAACTGGTCGGGATACTGACCAATCGGGATATCCGTTTCGCCGTCGATCTCGATCAGCCGGTTTCTTCGCTGATGACAAGCGAGAACCTGATCACGGCGCCGATCGGCACCTCGCTGGAAGAAGCGGAAAAACTTCTACAGAAACATAAAATTGAAAAATTGCTGGTTGTGGATGCTGCCGGGCATCTGGCCGGCTTGATCACGGTAAAAGATATACAGAAAAAGAAAACCTACCCGAATGCCTGCAAGGACGAACATGGTCGCCTGCGCGTGGGTGCGGCGGTTGGGGTCGGTGGTGCCGGGCTGGAGCGGGCCGCAGCGCTTTTTGAAGCCGGTGTGGATGTCATTGTGGTTGATACGGCTCACGGCCACTCAAAAGGGGTGATCGAAACCGTTCGTGCATTGAAAAAACAATATGGTGAAAAAGAAGTAATTGCCGGGAATATTGCCACGGGAAAGG
>JAJRVZ010000043.1 GCA_024277055.1 Calditrichota bacterium | reverse complement strand
TGTTGCAGCTTATTGAGCAGCGACTCACTCGGGCGGAGCGTGTATTCATTTACCTGATCGATGAAGGAGTGTATTTTTTACAACCGGAATACTGGGATTCTTTCTATAAAAAAGAAGCCGTTATCTACGCCTGCGGTTTCGGATCAAGAAAATACCGGATGCCCTTCAGGGATGAAGTAATCTTTTCCGGACTGGTTTCGCTGTCACAATTAATAAAAACCTGTGACCAATTCATAGCCTGGCAAAAAAATGAACAGGGAAGTCATCATATACATTCACAGCAATCCAACTGAGTCACACAAACCGGTTGAAGCGCTGCGCATTGCCGCAGGTCTGCTGGCTTCGCAGGTATCGGTTCGTCTGATGGTTCACCCGGAGGCAGAAAGTTTATTCAAAGCCAACTCCGACGATCTGGTGGATGGCACCTACCGGGACCAATTTCTGCAGGTTTTAACCGATCATGGATTGCAACCGGAATTAACGGAAAGTGTTTCCGTGACTTCAAATAACTATTGTATAGTTCTTAAGTTTTAATTCTGAAAACTCTTAATCACCTGTACAAAGAAAAAAGGTAATCCCGCAAAGGATTACCTTTTTTTGTGGAGCCGAGGAGGATCGAACTCCTGACCTCTTGAATGCCATTCAAGCGCTCTCCCAGCTGAGCTACGGCCCCATTTTATTTTGAGCGTGCAAATTTAAACTGTATGCTCTTCAATGTCAAGAATATTATCGTTGCTCCATTGCCGATAAATTAATTAAAAAGCTGAATTATCTCTTGCCAATAATTATTCTTACTGTTACTTTAGTGTTTTGCTGAATCATTATTCACTTTTTAACGGGAACAGGATATGGCAAACGATACGCAGGAAAAAAAATCACCGTTACAGGAAATTGCCGAACCGTTTATTGGTCTGGCACGGGCTCCACGGGCTTTATGGGGTGTTTATCTTCCCTATGTTCTCGAAGGCCTGGTATATTTCGGGATTCTGACCATACTTGGAAAATTCAGTTCTGAAAATGTCGGACTCAGTGATATCGTCGCCGGTTGGGTTTACGGAGGCGTAACCGGAGGTATTACTTTTGCCATGCTGCTGCTGGGAGGTGTTTCCGATAAGATCGGTGTGCGGCGTTCACTGGCCCTTGCCCTGTTCACGATGATGGTCGGACGCCTGCTGATTTCCTTTTCAGGGACTTTTGATCTTGGAGCCGGTGTCGGCTCGCCAATGTTTGTGATGATGTGCGCCGGCCTGTTCCTGATGGTAGTCGCCTACGGTTTGTACCAACCGGCAGCCTATGCCGGTGTAAAACGATACACCAACCCCAAAACCGCGGCCATGGGTTATGCCGTTGTTTACGGTTTAATGAATCTCGGCGCTTTTTTTTCCGGATTTATTTCTCCGCTTTTCCGACACAGTTTTGTCGATGTGTTTCCACCGAACGGTCTGACGGCTGTATTCTGGGTTTATACCATTCTGACCGCTATCGCGGTGCTGGCAACCGTAATCCTTTTGACCCGCCGCACCGATGAAAAGGCCGTGGAACGGATCGCAATGGAGACGGCGGAGATGAATGCGGATGAGGATGAGAACGAAAACGATACGGAAGAAGCGCCGAACGAAAAAATAAATAACCTGCCGTTTGCCGGTTGGGTAATCGCCGCACTGGCTTCTCTGGTTCTGTTGGTCATGGTCAAGGCGGAGAAGTTCACCCTGCCCGACTACACCGAGTATGTTCCGCTTATCCTTACCGGCAGCCTGGCCATCTGGGAATTTTTGCGGCATCGTCCGACACATCCTTTCAGAGACGTTCGTTTCGTTTTCTTCATCTTCATCCTGATTCCGGTTCAAACCCTGTTCGCCCATAACTGGCTGACCCTGCCCTATTATCTGGACCGCGCGTTCGCAGGTACGCTGGTCGGCGAATATTTTGAATTCTTCTCCAATCTCAACCCGATCCTGATCTTTTTCCTGGCGCCGATTATTGCCGCGATGACAACCAAATCGAATATCTATAAAATGATGATTACCGGTACCCTCGTGATGGCCGCTCCCACCTTCTTGTTGTCTTTCGGGCCCAGTACGGCACTACTGCTTACCTACATTGTACTCATGACCATCGGTGAGGCCATGTGGCAGCCGCGCTTCCTGCAGTGGATTGCCGAAATTGCCCCCAAAGGCCGTACAGGCGCCTACATGGGTATCGGTCAAATGCCGTGGTTTCTGACAAAACTGATTACCGCTTCCTATTCCGGATATTTCATTGCCAACTATGTTCCCAAACCGGACACGGGGCTGCCGATGCAAACCGGCAAAATGTGGTTCATCTACGGTCTGATCGCCATTATTTCTCCTGTCGCGCTGTGGCTGGCCAAAGGCTGGATGGGAAAGGACCTGGCGGCAAAAGTAGGGAAGTAGGGTTTTGGTTTAATGGTTTAAATGGCTTAAGTTCTTTTATTTGGATTAGTTACGGGTAACTGTCGGTTAACCTTTCATGCCGATATACATCCCGCCGAAATAGGGGATAAGCCAAATCAACCAGACCAGCAGACTGTATCGGTGAAAACCCCGGCGGGCCTGTTCGCTTCCTTTTCGGACAACTTGCGAGGCCCAGACGGCATGGGCAAACATCAGCCACAGGGCTATCTGTCCGGTTAAGGTGTGCGGCTGGGACAGATCAAATGGTCCCTGCGCCATTCGGTGCATGGCCAGCGTTCCGGACACATCGAAAATAAAACCGGTCCAGAAAGCCGTTACATGCCACGATTTCAGGAAACGGGCAACGTGTTCGGCCCATACTCCCAGCGAGTAAAATATCAGTGCCAGTGTAATCAGGAAAATGGCTGTGAGCAGTTCGAATGACAACTTACCCCCTTGATCCTTTCATTTCAGAAGCAGCATTTTTTTCGTTGACTGATAATCATTCGTTTCCAGGCGATACAAATAAACTCCGCTTGCCAGATTTTGTACCTTGAAATGCACACGGTGTAAACCCGCAGACCTTTTTCCCTTTATCAGTGTTTGAATTTTTTGACCGGCCACATTAAATACCGACAATTCAACATCTCCCGCCTGCGGCAGTATAAATTCGATTTTAGTCAGCGGATTGAACGGGTTGGGAAAATTCTGCTTTAATTGAAACACTGCCGGTATCTCTTCAATCCGTGAATCAAAAATATCCGTGGCTTCAGGATTAAGCCGCAACAACCAGAGATCGGACAAACCTTCCCCCAGCGAATTGGTCCAACCCGTCAAAACATGCCCGCCGTCTGCCAGAGGATACAACCGGGAAGCAATGTCGTACCCGACATAGCCGTAGGTCTCATTCCATAACTCATTGCCGGATGCATCCAGTTTCAGCAGCCAAACGTCACCCAGTCCGGCCCCGAAACTTGTAGTCGAACCGAGAACTATGAAATCCCCGTCAGTCGTTTCATGAATATATCCGGCGGATTCATCGTTTATGCCGCCAAAGAATTTAGTCCAGCTGGTATCCCCTGCCTGATCGGTTTTCAGAATCCAGATCTGGCCGTCACCGGCTCCGGTCCATCCGTAACGCCCGGTTAGAATAAATCCGCTGTCTGCTGTCTGGGCTACAAAAAAACTTCGATCTTCATCCGCGCCGCCATAGGTTTTGCTCCATACGGAATCACCCACAGCATTGGTTTTGACCAGCCAAAAGTCTGCAGAGCCGGCTCCGTAGCTCAGAGTAAATCCGGCGCTGATATAACCACTGTCAAATGTCTGCGCAACCCAATGCGAACCGTCGAATCCACTGCCCCCGAAATTATTCGACCACTCAACCACCCCGTTGGCATCGGTCTTCACAAGCCACATATCACCCAGCCCATGACTGAAAGAGCGGCTATATCCTGAAAATATGTACCCCCCATCCGATGTCTGTTGCATTGCCATGCACTCGTCATCTTCGACACCGCCATAAGTTTTTTCCCATTGCAGAACACCGTTGGAATCGGTTTTCAATGCCCACCAGTCAGAGCCTCCTGCGCCAATGGAACGGGTATTCCCGATCATAATGAAACCGCTGTCCCTGGTCACCTGTATTGCCGTGGCATAATCATCGCCGAAATAACCGAACGTTTTCGTCCAAAGTGTATCACCATTTTCATCCGTGCGCACCAGCCAGGCATCATGCAATCCGGCGCCGCGGGATTGAGTCCTTCCGGATATGATGAATCCCCCGTCCGGCACTTGATCAATACCGGTACCATAGTCATTTTGTATTCCACCGTAAACCTTTTCCCACTTAACCGAGGGTTGTGCCTGTACAATCCCGTTCATCACAATCAACAGATATACGTCCAAAAAAACCAGTAAAAATGAATTTTTAGTCATGACTGCACCTATCCCTATTTTGAAGTTCAATTTATCATCAATTGACCGGATTCGCCGTTGCAATGTATCACCCGTACCCTGCAAATAATATCTGATAATAAATCGAGCAGATTTTCCATTCCGGTCTGCACCTACGCTATACGACGAAAAGACAGGATCATGCGGATTTCCCGATCTATATTTGATTTGAAGGATTTCGGCGATATTAAGGAATATACAAAAATAAACGCAGCAATATTTATTTAAAAAGAATTCTTTGATTAACGAAAATTTTGAACTATCTTCCGTTTGAAAAGGGATTGGGGACAACCTTTCCGTAATTGTTCTGAATAAATTATTTAATATTTTATATTAATTTTCTCTGATTTTCTTTTTTACAGTGGGTCATTAAGAAAGGGGTAATCATGAGACGTATTTATTTAATTCTGATTCTTTTTACCGTCCATCTTTCAGCACAAGTAAAGGACCTCGATCAGTACCCGGTGAAGCCGGTGTACACGCCGCAACTCCGACGTCCGGCACTTATGCTGAAACAGGATGCGGTACCGAAAGGTATCAGCGGTCAGTGGCCTGAATTTGATGGCCAGTTCTTTTCCTTAAACCTGAGCGGCCGGGAAAGTATAAGCGCCACAGGGGAATCGGCGCGTAGTATTATCAACGAAGTGCTGGCGGCGCTGAACTGGAAAGACAACAGCAAATCCCTGAAAGCAATTGAAGAAAAAAGCCTGCCGCAACCCGACAGCAGAAAAGCCGGAGAAGTTATCGATGAAGCCATACGGGAAACAAAAGACAGGCTGAAGCGCCGCTTCCCGAAACTGAACGCCGAGACGGAACAACTGCTTAAAGACCAGGAAATGCTGGCCCGCCGGCAGACCGCCGGGCAAATGGTCATCTACCGTTACGATGAATTCTACAAAGGCATTCCCATTGAAAACTCCTACCTGCGCGTTGTTTGGCGCGAGGGGCAGGGATTCAGCAATCTTAACGGCCGGGTATTCAATGAAGTGAAAATTACCAATCGCATGGTGCTGAGTAAAGCGCAGGCGGTTTCCAGGGCGAAGCAGAGGATGAAAGCATGTGATGAAATTCAGCGGGGAGCGGTTGATGCGAAAAAAGTGATCCTGCCCTATGGAGCCGGATTTCGTTACACCTGGAAATTTCGATTGAATTCCGACTGCGGTTCCTACGAATTCTGGATCGATGCGCAGAACGGTAAAGTACTGCAGCTGGAACCTCTGTTTTATCCGGCACGAACGGGTTACGGCCTGCGTTTTGATTACGATCCGCGCGGAGCCGACACCGTGCGAACTCAGTTTGAAGTTGACAATGCTTCGGGCGGCGTCTATCGATTGAAACTGAACAATGTGTTGAGCGTGACCAACGCCGGCGCAGACGGTATTTCAAACGGTGACCTCACCCTGAATGACAACGGTTCTGGAACCGCCGATTTTACCGCATCACCGCTGAACGGCATCGTTGTTGACCGTACCAATCAGGCCGGTTACAACAGCCGTTTCCAAGATATTAATACCTATGCCTGGCTCTATTCGCATATCAGCACCTTCAACGATATCCTCGGTTCGGTGGCAATGCCCAAGATTACGGTCACCGTCAACCACGATGATCCCTGTGGTTTTGGAATCAATAACGCCTGTGCAAATCCGAATACCTTCACGCTGATCTTCGGCATCGGCAGTGCAACGACGGGCACCGGAACCGCCTGCGCCGATTTTTTCAATTCGGCGCTCGACGCCACTATTCTGACCCATGAATTCGGGCATCTTGTGAACAGTAACAATATAACCGGAACCATACCAAGGCACATGCACGAAGGCTTGGCCGATTTCTGGGCATACACGATGTTTAACACCGATACCGTCGGCGCCTATTGGGGAGCCAATTGTACTACCAACAGCCAGGGTGGATGGCTTCCCCGCCAGGTGGAAGGACTGGATGTGTTTCCGGAACATCAGGCGCTCAGTAACAGCGATTACGGTAACGGGCAAATTATCGGCTGGGCGCTTTGGAATGTGCGCAGGGAACTTAACGAAATCAGCTCCGCCGGAACGTATCTGATCAACAGTGAGTTACTGGATGCCTTTGCCACGGTCGGTTTTGTAAACAATAATAATTCGCAAACCGTTCATAATAATTTCGTCAACCTCGAAAAACAGCTGGGGCAGGAATTCAGCACCAGCACCAACCTGCATAAAGTACTCAGCGGCTTCGCCCGCGCCGGACTTTTTATCTCCCCGGCCGACGCCATCATTGACATTAACGACTACTACCTGAACCGGCAGGATGCCAACGGACCGACTTTTACCGTATGGACCGGGCGCGATTATACCTTCAGAGCGGACGGCACG
>JAJRVZ010000042.1 GCA_024277055.1 Calditrichota bacterium | reverse complement strand
CCCGTACGGGTGTTGAAGATTGAAAACCCACCCAAAGTCGGTGTGTTGAACAGCCACGGTTCCGTGAAGCTTACCGAAATGGAACGGTAAATCCGGCCGAACTGCCAGTCAAAGGTCAAGCGCTGCCCATCCCCCCCGCTGAAGGGATGGGCTAAAGAAAAATTATTGAATGTCAGTCCCAGACTGCCGATCAGGCCGTCCCGCTGGCTGAAACCGGCGGACATGTTGGCCATGTCCGTCGAACGTTCTTCGACGGTGACTTCCAGGTTCACGTGTTTATCGTCGTTTTCGATCAGCTGGACTTCGGGCACCACATTGGAAAAATAATTCAGGATGGTCACATCCCGAACGGAACGCTCCAGTTTCGCGCTGTTAAAGACGTCTCCCGGCTGCAGTTTGAACTCACGACGGATTACTTTTTCATGAGTTTTTGAATTGCCGAAAATATTAATTTCATTTACATAAACAACATGCCCTTCGACAATATTGAAATTTATATCCAGGGTGTCTTTTCCAACCGGCGTTTCCCTTGGTTGAACCGATGCAAACAGGTACCCCTGGTTGTAATACATTTTCTGTAACCGGTCCCTGATGCCTTCGTCATATTTCTTTTGATCATAAATATCGCCTTTGTTGATATCCAGGGCTTCCGCCAGCTCCAGATCTGAAAAAATAGTATTACCGTTGAAAGTAATATCACCGAAATAGTATTTATTACCTTCATACACCCAGATATCTATATACATGTCCTGCCTGTCTTCGCTGTAAGAGATGGAATCTCTCAACACCTCGGCGTCACGGTAACCGTTTTCGCGATAAAACTGAATTATTTTTTGCAGGTCTTCCTCATACTTTTTCTGATCAAAATCCGCTGAACGCCACCACCGGTCTTCCTGAATCTCATCCATTGCATCTTTCAGTTCGTCATCATCGAAAGCATTATTGTCGTGAAAGCTGATCTTCTCAACCTGAACTTCTTCCCCCTCATTGATCAGGATATTGATATCCACTTTCCCTTCCCCGGCGCCGATGGTATTTACTTTAACCTCAGCAAGAAGATATCCCTCGTCCATATACATTTTGCGTATTGTCTGCTTTATTTTAAATAACTTATAAGTAGAGACGACCATCCCCCTGTAAACGGAAATTTCCTTTTCGATATCATCTTTATCGAGTTCATCGTTACCCTCAAGGATCACTTTATTCAACCGCGGAAATTCTTTCACCCTGATAAGAAGGTCAATTCCCTCCGTCGATTGATTTTGAACAAAAATCCGCACGTCCGAGAACAACCTCAATGCCCAGAGATTCTTGACCGCCTTTTGCAAATCTTCTCCGGTTATTTCATCTCCGACTATCAGGCCGGAATTCAGACGAATACTGCTGGGCTCGGCGGTTTTATTTCCTTCAACAACGATGGAATTTATGCGTATTTTTCGCACCTGTGCATCAACAGAGAATGCTATCAGTAAAAGCAGTAACAGCGGTACGATTTTTCGGAACAAGTTTTCCCTCCAGTTTTAAAAGGTGAATGAATGTCGCAACCGGATCTTAAAATCTTCCTGATAAGAGCGGTTGTTTATATATTGATAATAACTTAATATTTCACGGTCATACTCAAACTCGAGCAAAAGGTTCTTCAGAAACCGGTATTCCAGCCCGATAGAATGGTTTATATTGAAATCATTCTGCTCTTTATCGGCAACAGCCACCAATTGCCCCGTGTAACTTAAATAAAGATTCTGCGACAGGTATTTTCCAAGAGTCACTTCCGAACTCTGAATCAGTAACAGGTACGGAACATTTGTAGTTTGATAGATCGGCGTCAACGCATTATTTCTTCCCGACCTGCCCTGACCGAGACTTACATAAAACAGGTTTTTTGCAATATTGGAATTGAACCGAACAAGATCAAACCCCAAATGTCGTTCAAGCGTTCGCTCAAGCGGCCGGAGCAGGGGCCGGATAAGAAAGTTTTCCGTCATCGCACCTCCGACCTGGGTAGCCTTTGTGCGAATGTTCTGTACCGAATACCCCATATAGGCGAGTACCTGTTCCTGCGTTTCACCGATAGTCGGGTCCGACGACACCAGCCGAAACCGGAAATCTTCCCAACGCGCCCTGCTGGTTTCCAGTCCGGTTTCTTTGTCTTTGGCATACAACTCAAGATAAATTGTTTTAGGAATGGCACCAACCGAATCACGTATGGTTGTCCAGGCTCTCCCCGAAACCTCCGGTTGATCTTCATATTCATTAAAAGTGATACTGAAGTTATCCACACGGAAATTGGTATCAAGATAGTCTACACGGCCTCTTGAAGAAGAAAAGGAACCGATCGGTTTAAAACTTTCGTTCTCCAGTATGCCTGTGAACTCCAGTCCCGTACTGCCCGGATCAATGTTCAATTCCGTCTCAACCTGTCCTAAAAAACTGGGAATAGCGCGAACATAACGCAAATCACTTCCGGCCTTCGCTATCACATCCCATTCCATTTTCCGGAGGAAAATTACCGTCGGTGTCGGTTTTCCACCGTCGGACTCGCTGAATGGAAAGGTTACTCTTGTATCGCCGAGCGTGAT
>JAJRVZ010000041.1 GCA_024277055.1 Calditrichota bacterium | reverse complement strand
CTGGCCGGAAATATTGCCGGAGTTATAACGATAATCGGAAACTATCAGCGTCTGAACGGAATAAAGAACAGCGGTCTGCTTCATTTTGAAGCCAGATTACCGGATCTGATTCCCAGTATCCGGCTGCTTGCTGCTTATGATAAAGCGGCTATTGAAACCTTTGATGATGTGTTCACTCTTGACAACCGCTCTCTTGCGACCGCTGAAATTGCCTATCAGGCCTACCCTTTTATGTATGTAGGAATGATGTATCGGTGGACATTCACCTATGATGAGGCAACGGACAGCTACAAACCGCAGGAAAGGGTTGAACCAAGAGTTTCCTTTCAGTTCAATTTTTGATGATTGCTGATATCTTAAACGTTTTTCGCTCTTATCTGACAGAACCGGTGCTTGATATTTTTTATCCACCGGTCTGTTTTTTCTGCAACCATTCTCTTCCGGCCGAGCGAAAAATAATTTGTACCGACTGCTGGCTCAGTATGCGTCGGGTTCCGTCAGGCGCTGAGGAGGAGTTACTTTCAGGGTTATCCGGGTCGTCAATAGATCGTATTTTCGTTATGTATGATTTCGATGAACAGATACAGCAATTAATTCATCTTTTGAAATACGAAATGCATTTTACTATTGCCAAATACTTTGCCTCCGACCTCTGGCAACACATCTGCAGCAAGAGTCATCCGGAATATCATGCGGTTATTCCGGTTCCTTTACACCCGGCAAAATATCGTGAACGGGAATACAACCAGAGCCAAATCCTGGCCGATGAACTGGGTTTGCTTTCCGGCATTAAAAGTAACGATGTGTACCTGAAACGGGTAATAAACACTCCGTCGCAAACCAAACTGAACCGCCAACAGCGAATGGAAAACGTTTGTGAGGCATTTGCGGTCTGCAAAAACTCTTCCGAGATATCCGGTCGTTCTTTTCTCGTTATTGATGATGTTATCACCACAGGCAGTACCCTGGCCGCATGTGCTTCTATTCTGAAAAATTCGGATGCCGCCCACGTTCATGTTGCGGCCATCGCTACGCCATTGCTGCATTCGGACCGGACGGAACATCAGACGGAAATTTCAAAAATCTTTCTATAAAAAAAGGCGGGAAGCCTGAACCTCCCGCCCGTTGCCAACGTTTATCTGGGTTACCGGAATAATGAGAGAACTAATTGTGGAGAAGAATTCGCCTGAGCCAGTGATGTAACCGCTGTCTGCTGGATAATCTGCAGTTTCATTACCTCCATCTGCTCTTTGGCAAAATCGGCATCTTCAATGGTGCTGCGCACATTCTCGGTGTTGGTGATCGCTACCGACAACGTCGTTTCTTTGGAACTCATCCGGGCCTTGTATTCACCAACATCCTGTACACGAGAGGACAGGGTGGCGATGGCCGTGTTCAGGGCCGCAAGGGCCGCCGATGCCGATGCCTGGGTTGAGAGCGAAATGGTGCTGATCGAAAGGTCCGCCGAGTCGGCGCCCAGCAAACTGACGGCCAGCGTGTCCGAAGACCCCTCGCCCGTCTGAAAGGTGCTGGTGTAGGTGCCGTCGATCAGGTTATTGCCGTTAAAGGTCGTTTCCGTGCTGATATCATCAATCTCCGTCAGCAGGGCCTGCACCTGATCATTCAGGGCGGCACGCTGGGTACTGGAATAGGCGCCGTCCGCCGCCTGGGTGGCCTTTTCCTTCATCGTTTGCAGAATATCCATGATATTCTGATAGCCGCCCTCTGCTATGTTCAAAACGTTCATTGCATTGCTGACATTGTCCATAGCCACTGACAATCCGCGACGACGGCTTTCCAGGCTTTTGGCCAGATGGTATCCGGCCGGGTCTTCACCCGTTTCATTGATGCGCTTGCCTGTTGCCAGACGCAACTGGTGGGTCGCAATGCGGCTGTTGATACTTTTTAAGGAATTGAGGGCTTGCAGCGCCTGAATATTGGCGCTGATTTTTGTGAGATCGCTTGCCATGGTAACCTCCTGTTATTTATTGGCAAATTCGTAATCTTCAGGGCTTATTACGTTTCTGCTTTTAAATTCGGAGATTTAACGGACGCTTAAAAATTATTTTCCCCACCGGAAACGATCTGATAAAAAACGATAAGAAACACTAATTATCATAAAGATAAAGCAAAATTCACGGGTAGTCTGATACCCGATTTGCTATTCTCTGAAGGAATTCTCAGTCATTTTTTTATCATATTTTTTGAGAACAGGTAGCGCGGCAACAGATTCGCCACTCCCGCCTTTGCCCATTCGCCGTAAACTTCAAATGAGTTTTCCACCTCAGGATACCCGTCCGCATTCAGTGTAACCGCATCCTGGGTCAGCCTTATCCATGAATAGAATTCATTCAGATAGACAACCAGCAAAAATCCTTTGAAGATCAGCACCGTTTCATTTCGAACGATTCCCGGTTTTGCAAGGTTATCATAATCAATGATACCGGCTCTCATATCCTGCCGCGGAATTTTTTCTCCGGCATGGCGAACGCGATAAATCGAAAACCCCTCTTCCCTGACCTCTTTATGTACAATGCTTGAAAAAAAGTGATAAACGGATCCCAGATAGGCATTTTCCCGATTCCGGTTCCAGAATTTAACCTGCGCATCAGATTCGGTTGTCATCGGCTCGAAATGCGGTTTAATGGCCCAGCTCCATCGTCCCTCCGCTTTATCCCATATAAAATGCTGCAGAAGGATTTGCTCCCGATAGCCGAGAGCGTAATTATCTATTATAATAACACTCCGGGCTTTCGCTTTCAAACGATCGTATTTATCCCATTCAAAATCGAGTACATACGGATTGGTTATATTGCATTGGGTTGCATTTTGAGTTGTTCCGAGAAATATTTTTTTGAAATCCTCAAGATTATCGAACCAGTCTTCCGGGATTTCCGCTTCGATTTCAATCGTCCGGGTTTCATATATTTTCGGTTTCAAACGAAAATCGAGTTTGAGATCCGTACCCTTCTTCATCCAGATTGATTTGGATATATACTCATATCCTATTATTGAAATAACCAGTTCATGCATCCCGGCAGGAATATCACGAATGATATACTCGCCGCTTGAGTCCGTCGAGCTGCCATAAAGGGTATTCGATATATACACGTTGGCATTTACCACCGGTTTTCCGGTTTCGGCATCGGTAACTCTTCCGGTGAGCGTATTGGCCTGCAGATTGAATGCCGCCAGCAATAATACATATATCCCAATTAATTTCTGATTCATTACCCAGCCTTATGTTTAAAACTGAAATTAGGAAATAATCTTATACTCAACAAAATTAAAAATTGGACGGAAGGATAGGGATGCCGATATCCGAAAAAAATCAGGTAGCCAGGGCGGATCAAGGGTGCGGTTTCCGGCTCAGCCAAAAATCACTTTTTCTGCCATTTTTTCCGCTACAGAGTTCATCTTTGCTTCAGCTGTATAGGTTCCGTTTTGTATTTGCCGTCTGAGCTCCTCAAGTACCTTCGGATCTGCCGGTTTTCTTTGAGCATTGAGTTTATGCAGATCGAGATAGCCGGCGATCGTTTCCGGCATTTGTCCGGAGAAGTATGGTAATTTACTTAATTCCCGTGCAACATCATCGGCAACTTGCGGGTCTTCAAAACGGCCTGCTTCAATTTCGGATTCTATTCTTGCAATTTCTTCTTCACTGGCAGAAGGAACTGATTTTACAATATCAACAAAACGTGAAATTTCAGCCTCGGTGGTTTTCATTTTTGCCGCGGCTTCGGAGATCTCAATTTTGTCTTTTACAAAATGAGATTTTTCGGAAGCTCCGTTCCGGCCTGGTTTTTTCCGGGCCTGTACTTCTTCCACATTTTTGTTTTTTTTCTCCAGCTTAATCTGCTGGTTAATTCCTGTGATGTCTCTAATGCTTGCCATGACATTCACCTTTAGGTTAAAGGCACAACAAGAGAAAAAGATGGGGAGATGCTATTCAGGCTCTACCCACCTCCGCCCTTGAGGTTACCTGAAAAGAGAAAGTACGATTTGTGGCGCAGCATTTGCCTGACTTAAGGATGACAGCGCTGTTTGCTGGAGAATCTGCAATTTCATGACCTCCATTTGCTCTTTAGCAAAATCAGCATCCTCTATAGTGCTGCGAACATTTTCTGTGTTTGTTACTGCGATTGCCAGACTGCTTTCCTTTGATGCCAGACGTACTTTGAATTCACCGATATCCTGAACATCGCCGGACAGCGTGTTGATGGCAGATGTCAAAGAAGTGATGGCAGCCGATGCACTGGCCTGGGATGACAATGAAATGGAGCTGATTCCCAGGGTAGAAGAATCTGCGGCATTCAGCGATACGGATAACGTATCCGAGGCGCCTTCACCCGTTTGAAATGTGCTACTGTACGTACCGTCGATCAGTGCGGAGCCGTTGAAAGTGGTTTCCGATACAATGTCGCCGATTTCCGTCATAAGCGCGGAAACCTGATCGTTCAGCGCAGATCGCTGTGTGCTGGAAAGGGTTCCATCTGCTGCCTGGGTGGCTTTTTCCTTCATCGTCTGTAAAATGTCCATAATGTTCTGATAACCGCCTTCGGCTACACTCAGAACATTTTGCGCGTTGGATACATTATCCAGTGCTACGGACAAACCGCGACGACGGCTTTCCAGACTTTTCGCCAGTGCAAATCCCGCAGGATCATCGCCGGCATTGTTGATGCGCTTACCGGTTGCCAGACGCAATTGGTGCTGCGCAATTCGCTGATTAATCGAATTCAGGGAATTCATTGCATGCATCGCCTGAATATTCGAACTAATCTTGGTTAGATCACTCGCCATGTGAACCTCCTTGTTGGTTGGTAGTGCGAAATACTTCTCCGGTCATTATCCCTGACCTTGCTCTTCTCTGATGTTAAATTCGGATAATATTCGATTCTTTAAAAAAAACTTTAATAATAACGGACATTGCCGGTGTGATGCGACAAAATTCAACAAAAAACAATAAACGGAAATAGTATTAATATAAATTCAATAAAGTAGAAGATGTTTAAGCGATTGATTAATGATGACTGTGGTACCGGTTTTCCTGAGCATCCCGTCACAATGTCTGCGAATTGTATGAATCGTCCTGGTACTTCAGTGGATTTTCGAACCTTTAGATGCTCAGGAGGTTACGGCGGAGTCGATCCATTCATTCGTATTAATAAATCCGGCTATGGTTTCGGGCCTCTGCCCTTTAAAATACGGTAAATCTTTCAGGCTGTTGGAAACCGCTTCCGTAACTCCCGGCCCATCGTAAATCCGTTCGTCTATTCCCGACTCAATTGCAGTAAGCTCTTTTTCGAATGAGCTGCGGGCGTTTTTGACAATGTCGACAAATCTTTCCAGTTCTGCCTTATTATTCATCATCCTGGCAGCTGCTTCGGAAATTACCAGGCTGTCAGTAACTCTGGCTGCTGAACCGGGTTTTTTCCGGTAATTAGATTGACCGGAAGAAACCGTCTTTTTCTGAAGATTAATTTTATTTTCTATACCATTTATGTTTTTAACAGTGTTCATCTCATCACCTTTTTAATTTCTGTACCTCCTCAAAAAAAGATGGGGAGATCGTCAAGACCTCCCCACCTCCGCCCTTGAGGTTACCTGAAAAGAGAAAGTACGATCTGCGGAGAGGCGTTTGCCTGGCTTAATGAGGACAAAGCCGTCTGCTGCAGAATTTGAAGTTTCATTACTTCCATTTGTTCTTTTGCGAAATCCGCATCTTCCATGGTGCTGCGTACGTTTTCCGTGTTGGTGACCGCAACAGCCAGTGTGCTTTCCTTCGAAGCCAACCGGACTTTGTACTCACCGATATCCTGGACATCGCTGGACAAAGTGGAAATTGCGCTGCTCAATGCGGTAATGGCCGCCGAGGCGCTTGCCTGTGATGCAAGAGAGATACTGTTAATACTCAGGGTGGCAGAATCCGCCGCGTTCAGGGATACGGAAAGCGTATCCGAGGCGCCTTCACCGGTCTGGAACGTGCTGCTGTATGTTCCGTCAATCAGTGCGGAGCCATTGAAGGTAGTTTCGGAAACGATGTCTCCGAGTTCCGTCATCAACGCGGTAATCTGGTCATTCAGTGCAGAACGCTGAGTGCTGGACAGGGTACCGTCGGCCGCCTGAGTGGCCTTTTCCTTCATCGTTTGCAGAATGTCCATAATATTCTGATAACCGCCTTCAGCGACGCTCAAAACATTCTGGGCATTTGAAACATTGTCCAGGGCCACGGTTAAGCCGCGACGACGTGCTTCCAGGCTTTTTGCCAGTGCAAAACCTGCCGGGTCTTCACCTGTGCTGTTGATACGTTTTCCGGTAGCCAGACGCAATTGGTGCTGGGCAATTCTCTGATTAATCGAATTCAGGGAATTCATCGCATGCATTGCCTGAATGTTCGAACTAATCTTCGTCAAATCACTCGCCATGAGAACCTCCTTGTTGGGTTAATGAACATAAGATCAGTTTTTCTGATCATTTATTTGCTCTTCTCTATTCTAACCTTCGGGGTCTCTGCAACTTCTATTATTTTATTTCAATTTATTCTTTTGCAGTGTCAAGAATCATGAGAATTGCATAATCTTTAATAAATAACAACAAAGTTTAATCAGGAAGTCCGCGCCTCTCATTTGTTTCTGCAGCGTTTAACTGCGGTTATCAGGTAATTTATTTTTAGCTTATTAATTATTGTCCTTTCGTGAGAATGGTTTACAAGGTAAACACCCTGCAGATATAATATATTTATCCTATCGAACTTGAATAAAACCGGGTCAGCGAATTCACATTCGAACAAACTGAACCCGGTTAATATTATTGTTTTCCAGTTTATCCCGGATTTGGGTATGAAACAAATAAATGCTGATTCATCAACCGGTTCGCCGTCGAGTCGTCAACACCATATCATTGAATAGATTGTTTATAAATAGAAAAAATATCAGGAAAGATAGATGTATGTAAAACCGAAAAGAATATTACTACCGCATGGAATCAACTCATCATTTTATCAACCGTATCCGCCAGTGCATCATCGAACATTTTGTCGAGGTGGGATTTTTTGATTTTCCATTGTCCTCCGATTTTCACCCCCGGAAGTTTACCCTGTTGGACCAGGCGGTAAACTGTCTGCTCTTTTACTTTCAAAAATTCCGAGACTTCACGAATACTTAAAATATCATCCATTGTATTTTCATCTCCATTATAATTTTTGATTCTTTTTTATTAATCGTCATAATTAGAGATGAACTTAATGAATTATTAGTCAATTCTGTTAATATTTTCAAAATGGGAAAATAAAATGCGCCTCCTGCGCATGTGGAATATCCTTTGATTTCCGTTTACGGATTTATCTGATACTCGTAGGTAAGATCCACCGATTTTTTGAGCATGGCCGAAACGGCGCAATATTTGTCCTGAGAAAGATTTATCGCTTTTTGAAGATTTGCCTCTTTCAAACCATCGCCCCAGAATTTGTAAATCACATGGATTTTTGTAAATACTTT
>JAJRVZ010000040.1 GCA_024277055.1 Calditrichota bacterium | reverse complement strand
GAGGCGACATGTTTTTTTGATCACGGATAAACACGGAATCATTAAATAATTTTGGGAAAATTGTAATCTTTCAACCGTAAAAAAATAACCGCGATTTATCCGAACCGATTCAACTCTTTGCGCAGTAGGCGCCAACTGTCTATAGCATCATTCCACCCACAAAAGACGATATCAGCCCCATCGAGGCGACATGTTTTTTTGATCACGGATAAACACGGAATCATTAAATAATTTTGGGAAAATTGTAATCTTTCAACCGTAAAAAAATAACCGCGATTTATCCGAACCGATTCAACTCTTTGCGCCGTAGGCGCCAACTGTCTATAGCATCATTCCACCCACAAAAGACGATATCAGCCCCATCGGGGCGACATGTTTTTTACCACAGAGGAATACCTGTTTTACAGCGGCCGGTTTGCATTTTAGATTTCCCGGTGTAATTTACCGCAGGCAAAACAGCACAGTCCTTTCAAAATGAAATTCAGAAACAAACTTAAACTGTACATAATCCTGGCAATCATCACCGTCGTTTTCGGCGGCGGCATTTTTTACTACTGGATCGTCAATCCGTCGAAAATGGTGATACGCGCCGGGGAACAGATCGCACAGGGAATGGCGGCGGCCCTTGATTTCGCACCGCACATAACAGTCGATAACACAGTTATTTTTGAAGAACCGGCGTCCATAATTGAAGTGGCCTTCTTCTCCCGGCGGCTTGTCCATGATTTCCGCTATCGCAACACGTGGCTGGGCAGCACGAAGGAATTGAATTTTCGTGGTGTTTACCTGGCGAAATACGGCTTCAATATCCGGGAACAGAATTTTATGTTGAATATTTCGGAAGCGAATTCCGCCGATTCGGAGATTTACCGCTTGACCTTCGTGCTGCCGGAACCGGTTCTTCTTTCTTTTGAAACGGAAGATTTTAAAATTCTGCGCGACGAAGACGGTTGGTGGAATTCGGTTACGGCGTCTGAGCGGGAGAAGGCGGTAAACGACATGCGCAATTCCGCCCGCTCAAAGGCGTTGTCCGCTGAAAACACCGAGCAGGCGAAAACGGCAATTCAAGCGGAGCTGATAAAACTCATCCGCAACCTGCCGCTGGAAATACGGATCGGGCAAATCGAATTTCAGTGGCGGGAAATGCCCGCGGCGGATCAACTAACGCCCGATTCGCTTTCAGGGGGTAATTTCGAAACACATTTTTGATCACAAATCATCCGAACCGATTCAACCAAAGCGCCATAGGCGCGGAATGTTTTTAGCACCATGCAGCCAAAAAAATAAATGACAAGCCCCGTAGGGACGAAATGTTTTTTGATCACGGATAATACGTTTTTTTTTAATATCATTTTCCGGCCTCTGTATTTGCCCGCCGCGATTTATCCACACCGGTTCAACCCTGCAATTCGCTAATCAGATTTCAAGCGCTCTTGCCGCCCGCTCGAAATGCTCCGGCCGAATGTACAGCACATACCCGAAGCAACATCGGCCGTCGGTAACCCCACTGGAGGCAAACACATTTACATCCGCCTGGTACAATTTTTCATGCACCGAAGCAAACGCTCCCAATTCGTCATCTCCCTGCACCAGAATCGCCGGATGCGGTCCGTCCAGTTCCATTCCCGATTTCTGCGCCATACTCTCCAGCTGCCCGCCATCCTCGGGAAACAGGGTCAGCTGCGTTTTCATCGGCCCAACCGGCACCGCCGCAAAGGCCAGCAAATTGACGCCCAGCTCGGCCAGAATGGATAGCAGTTTGTACGCCTCGCCGGGACGATCCTGCACGGCGACGTAGTAATAATTCACTTTTGAAATTCGCGTTGACATTTCTCTCCTCCCGATTTTAATAGTATGGATCAGAGCCTGAAAATGACAATATGAATTTCCGGTGCCGTTCACACCTTCGGACCAATTGGTTGCGGTTCAACAGGTACGGCTGCTGATTCTCCGCCTTCGCAAGCTACTCCCGTGCTCTGATATTCAACTGAAAATATATCCGCCAAATCTGAAATTCAAACTTATCCTGCAAAAAATCACTGCATGAGCCGTTGAATTTTTTCATCAACGCTTTTCATTACCTGTTCCAGTTTTTTCCGGGCATCATTTTCCAGCGACCTGCAGGTTTTCCGCATTTCTTCGACGAAAGTTTTATCGGAAATTTCCCCGAGGTTGATCAGCACATTGAACACGCCTCCTATAACACCGGAAAAGGCAATATGCGCGCCAACGCCGGCGTCGGTGACGGAATTGATATTGCCCCTGTCCGCCGCTTTGCCCGCCAGCTCGATGGCCTCGGCGCTCAGCTGCGCTGTACGCAACGGAACCGCAACCGCCTGTTTCAGGCCATTCTGAATGGCCTGTGCCTTAATTTTCTTTTCCTCATCGGTTTTGCCCGGCAACCGCCTGGCCTCCATATAAGTATTAAAAGCATTGGTGTCGTCGTCAATCGCCCTGACCAGCGCCGCTTTGATCTCCTGTGCCCGGTCCGCTACCGGCTTGAGGTCCTCTTCCACCTCTTCCGTTCCCCGCTTGCCGATGGACAAATTGGAAACCATCGAAGCCAGTGCCGCTCCCAGCGCTCCGGCCAGTGCGGCGATGGAGCCGCCGCCGGGCGCCGGTGATTCCCTGGAAACCTCGTCGACAAATTCCTCCACCCGCCTTTGTACGAGATCGGTTTCCGCCGGTTTACCCAAACCCAGCACCCTGTCGTCAATGTTGAAATCGGCGACGTCGCGCAAGCCGAGCGACTGCACGGCCGTTTCCAGAAGATCCCGTTGCGGAATGCCGGTGGAACGTTTCTGTCTGCGCAGATAATATTTTCCCGTTTCCAGCAGGGCCGGCAACGGCACCATCCCCACCACCTCGCTGCCGGTAACGACCAGCCCGCGTTCGGCCGCCAGTTTACGTGTCGCTTCCAGCACGTCGTGCATGGCCGTCACTTTATAATCGGTAAGGTTAATTGAAATCTGCGCCCGCCCGTACTCCGGCACCAGCCAGCCGATGGCTTTGCAATGCGTGAACAGACCCGGCTTTTTGACCGATTTGCCTTCCGGTTTTGCGGGATCGATGCCGTTCAGCGCCAGCAGTTTGTTCAGATCGTAATTATGTTCATTTTTACAATGTTGCACCGTGTCTTCGATCGATTGACCGCTGAAATCGCAGCTGCCGCAGGGATAATCACTCTCTTTATATTTTAATATTTGCCGTCCCTTGAAATAAAACGGATGAATATTGCCGCGTCGCGCCGAGCGCCCTTTTTCGCGCAGTTCAAATGCGATATCCGTGGCAAACTTTTCTTCTGCCGTGTTCAGGTTAATGTTATAGGCAATCAAAAATTCCCGAACCCCTATCACCGTTGCCCCGGCCGTGGCATTGAATTCAGCCGGACCGTAGTCCGGTTTCCATTCCGGATTTTTAAGTTTTTCGGCCAGCGCCTCGTATTCGCCCTGCCGGATTTTTGCCAGGTTCCGCCGCTCGGGGGTTTTTGCCGAGCGCTCGTACATATAAACCGGAATGCCCAGTTCCTCACCGACACGCTTCGCCACCCGGTTGGCCAGGGCATCGCATTCTTCTTCGGTGATGCCGGCTACCGGCACAAACGGACAGACATCCGTGGCACCCATGCGTGGATGCGTACCCTTGTGTTTACGCATATCGATCAGTTCCGAGGCTTTTTTTATCGCCCTGAAAGCCGCCTCTTCAACCGCAGCCGGAGCGCCCACGAAGGTCACGACGGTTCGGTTCATCTCAAACCCCGGGTCAACATCCAGTAATCTCGCGCCCTCTGTTTTTTCAATTTCATCGGTGATTTGTTTAATAATTGTTTTATCCTGTCCTTCTGAAAAATTCGGTACACATTCGATCAGTTTTTCCACGACATCCTACCTCATGTTTGATTTGTTCAGGGATGCGGAAATTACAAATTCTGACGCAATGGGAAAAGAAAATTTTCAGAAACCGATCCCCGGAGATGGGCTGTCGGTTCTGCAACGGTGATACCGGATTTGTTCTGAGTGATGCTTGATGGGTGATGTGTGATGAAAGATGAATAAGGAATGGTGATTAATGAGTGATAAGAAGTTTTTCGATTGGAAATTAATTTTCGTCTTAAATCACTGATTCTTATTCGGTAATCGTAAATTTAAACGACCATTTAAAATTACCGCTCCTCGTTTCCGGTAACACCTTACTTTATTTTACGTTTACTCAACGACCATCTTACCTTCCTTTCCCCTTCACGCCCCATTCATCACTCATTACTCTTTACGCATCACTCTTCACTCCTCCCACATCCCGATTCCATTTGATTATTTGCCGGGATTTTCTGATTTTCCATTAAAAACAGAATCGGAGAAAAGCGATTGCAGAATCCATGGAAAAAATTGAGCAGCAGAGAAATTTATAAAAACGAGTGGATTCGTCTGCGCGAGGATCAGGTAATCACCCCAACCGGAAGCAGAGGCATTTACGGTGTTGTGGAAATGCATCCGGCTGTCGGCGTGGTTCCCCTCACCGACGATTTGCAAACCTATCTTGTCGGTCAGTACCGTTATGCGCTGGATACCTGGTCATGGGAAATACCCGAAGGGGGCGGCGCGGTGGATGAACCGGTACTGGACGGCGCCAAACGTGAATTGCTGGAAGAAACCGGACTGACGGCCGATGAATGGATTCCCCTTGGAACCATGTTTACAAGCAACAGCGTCACAAACGAAATCGGGCATTTATTTCTCGCCCGTAAACTGCATTTCGGTGAACCGCAGCCGGATCACACGGAGGAATTGAAAATAAAAAAACTACCGTTCCGGGAGGCATGGCAAATGGTCCTGGATTATGAAATAAAGGATTCGCTGGCCGTCATCGGCCTGATGCGGTTGAGACAGTTTCTGATCGATCAGGGAATTATCTGAATTTTCAGTTTGATTTTCCGGTCGGCCGGATTTCGATCATAACCTTCACCGCAATTCCTGATTCCGTTGAGACTGTCTGAAGCAATTCCGCCACGCAGGATTCGAACGGCCCATTTCCTCCGTCAACGGCTTTTATGCTGATAATTTGTTGCTTTGTATCAAACCCGCACTCCAGGGTCGTGACCCCGGACAGCCTGCCGATACAGCCGGCAAAGCGTTTTACCTCTTTCTCCAGTCTGCCCGGACTAAGGACATCAGTGCCGGACGGATTTGAATAATGAATTTCATAATTAAACGCCGCCCCCCGAATCACAAACCCCTGTTCCTGCGTTTTGCTTAAGGCGCCCCCCGCGGACATGCTTTTTGCCGCTTTCATTCTAACTTCCGCACCCTGTTCAGCGCCACTGTTTTCTTCCTCTGTTGTCAGATTGCTGTTTTCCGACGTGTCATTCAAAATAATTTTGGATTCTTTCCGGGGCGCCGCAGGTACGCTTTCGGAGGGGAGCGAATAATTCTGAAAACTGTAATAGATCGTCACCGGTAAAATGATTACGATCAGGAAAATAGCGGCAAAACGTAACACCAGGCTGCGGGCTTCATCCCGTTTTTTCAGACGATGATTCAATGATTCGCGCAGCTGTTCCCTGGCATAATCACGCACCCCTGCCTGCATCGCTTTTTCGAGCACCAGAGCCTGTGCGTGTTTTTCGCAGGATGAAACATGATCCTCAATTCTGTTCCTGTCCGCGCTGCTCAGCTTACCGGCAACATACGCTTCGATCAGCATTTCATCATCAATACGTTTGCAGAAGTTTTCAACCATTTTAATCTTTGTCATTCATTATTAAAAGTGAGCCCTAAACCATCGCCAGTTTAACCAGCCGTTCCAGTTCCTTTTTGCATTGGTACTTTTTCGATTTTACGACATTTTCATTGGCCAGACCGGTCGCTTCTTTTATTTCTTTCATCGAACGTTCTTCGTAGTAAAACATGGTCAGAATCCTGCGGCACAACGGTTGCAGACGATCCATGCACCGGCGAACGATTTCGGCCAGCTCATCCGCCTGCAGTTGTACGGCGGCATCCCGCTCCGGCGCAGGATTGTTTTTTAAATTTTCGATACCGGTGTACCTCTTGCGCCGTTCCAGTTCGCGCAGCCATTTGTTTTTCACCACTGCATATAAATAGGTTGAAAGTTTCGATTGTAAATCAAATTCACCCTTATTAACCTTTTCCCACAGAATTACCAGTGCATCCTGCAGCAATTCCTTCGCGTCCGCTTCCGTTCCGCGGTTGTTTAAAACATAGCGGGAGATCATGCGAATATTTGTTTCAAACAGCACGGCCAGTACATCGTCATCGCCCCGGGCCAGTCTTTTTACCAGCGCCGCATCACTCTTAAACAGTTGAAAAATGCGCGTCATTGCAGCTTATCATTCCAGCCGGAAAGGTGAATCGGGCCGGTCTTCATGGCGAATTTCATCCACCGGCTCTGTCTTACCTTTGCCGGCATACAGGCGGTTGGGGAAATTGTAGACCAGTCCATTTATGTCCCCGATGTTTTTATAGGCATGAACGACCCCTTTGGGAATCAGCACCTGCTTCGGTTCATTTTCTCCGGCGACAAAGGTCATTCGTTTTAAATAGGTCGGCGATTCCTTGCGGGCATCCCACAGATATACTTTAAACCGGGAAGGCCCGATAAAGCAGAACAGATCCGCCTGTTCTACGTGTTCGTGCGGTCCACGGGCGATTCCGGGCAGTGTTTGCGAAACATAGCTCATAACCGGGAAATACTCCGCATCCAGTTCATCGGTTCTGAACAGTTCTATCAACCAGCCGCGGTCGTCACGGAATTTTTTCAGATCGCGAATGACTACGTCGTGAATTATACCATCCGAATACATAGTTGCCTCTTTAATTTTACAATGCGGAAATGTAAACATTGATGCTTATTTGTTCAAACCGGAAATCCGGCTTCCCGGAAAAATTCGATAAAAAAGAAGAATATTGAACAGCCTACCGGATATTCGTCTTTACCCCCGTGACCTTCATCACACGGAAAAATGGCATAAGTTACGATAAAATAGTATCTTCCGATTGTCTCAATGCAAATATTCGCCGATACTAAAAAAATGCACAAAATGGAATTTGATTTTGTTCAAATATACGGTCGTTCCCCCTGGCAGGAAATGGATCGCCGTTTTTTATTGATTCTGCTTGCTTCCTTGTTTTTCACTTTTGCCAATATTGCCCTGCTGAGAATTCTGGATTTCTCGTATTCCAAAGAGGATATTTTTAAGCGCTACAATGCGCAGCTGGCGGAACTTAATTCAAAATTGCGCGAAGTACGTTTTTTCGATCTGAATGAGAAACCGGAAGATGTGATCGTGGAAACGATTATCACCCCTTTTGCCGCAATTCCGCGTGCAAAACCAGAACCGGTATCACCGGAATCCGGGGCCGAGGCACTGTTGAAAGTATTGACCGCCCCGCCCGACAGTTACGACGACCTTCCGGATATAACGGTGGAAACCGATATTGCCATCGAGAATTTTATCGCTGAAAAAAACCGAATAGCGCGAGACGGACTGATAGCCCGCCGATCCGGACTGGCGGCTGTTACGGAGAGCAAAGAGGTTTTCATGGACGAAACTTTTAATCCGTGGGAATACGACCTCAAACGTAAAGGCGGACTTTACCTGGAACCAACCGGCGCCATGATTAATGTGAAGGAACAAAGCCGGGGATGGCGGGACCCGGATGAGATCACACTGGCCATTCAAAACCGGGAAGCGGCAATTGAGTATTGTTATAAAAAGGAAAAAATGATCAATGGAGTGCGCGCCGGATTTGTGCTGGTTCGATTCAGGATTTCGTACCAGGGGCATGTGGAATCCGGCAGTGTGGAAATTCTGAAATCATCCATTTTCAACAAGCATGTTGAGAATTGTATCAAAAAATCCATCCGGCGCTGGCGCGGATTCGAGAAACTTTCCAGGGAAATGGGAACGGTTACGGTGATTCAGAAATTTATTTTCAATTAGAAGGCATCTTCCGGGTTCGAACCGGACGAACCGGTGTCGGCTTAACATCCCGTATCAGCACATTAAATAAATGCTTCACCTGTTTTTCCAATTCCTGTACAGACCTGTTATTATCAATAACAAAATCCGCCCAGTCCTTTTTTTCTTCCAGCGGCAGTTGCTGACGAATCCTGACCATTGCCTCGGCGCGATCCATATTGTCGCGTTCCTTCAGGCGGCTGATGCGTTTATTCAGACCGGTGTATACAACAATAATATAATCGAATAGTTGTTCGATGTGGATTTCGTATATCAGCGCTGCATCGACGATTACGAGAGGATACTTCCCGGAAAAGCGGGCTGTCTCCATTTCTTCAACCACCGATGAAACCATACGGGGATGCACCATCCGGTTTAATTTTTTCAACTGGTCGGGATCGTTAAAAACAATCGACGCCAGTTTTTTGCGATTCAGTTTGCCGTCCCGTGTGAAAATAGCATTGCCGAATTCCTCACGCAATTCCTTTCGCAACGATGCATCGCGTTTTATTGCCTGCTTTGCCTTCTCGTCCACATTGATCACTTTGCAGCCGAGGTTTTTGAAAATATTTGCGACGGTCGTTTGTCCGCTGCCGATGCCACCGGTGATTCCGATTAGCTTCGGATCCTGGTATTTTTTTCTGTTCGTTTTTTTCATCTGATAACCGTCAGCTTTCCCGTTTTCTGTTCGTTTTGCGACCGGGCCAGAAATAAATATATTCCGGCAGATACGGTCCGGCCCTGTTGATTTTTCAGGTTCCACACTACACCGCCACTATTGTCGTTTACACGTAGTTTGCGGACAATCGTGCCGTTCAAATCAAAGATGGTAATTTCCGTATTTGAACGGACATTAGCAAATGTTACCGCCCCGCCGTTAAAAGTCGCCGGCTGCGGATACAGGTACATATTTTTCAGGTTGTCCGCCTGCTTATGTACAGCCAGTACACTGCCTTTAACAAATGGTTTTCCCGCCAGACTGCGCAAGTTGTTCATACTGATTATCGTTGCCTGTCCGCCGACGCCGAGCAGTATATTTTCTTCAAGAAACAATTCGTACACTTTTGCACCCGCATCAAGATTTTCCACCCGGCCCACCCTCCCCGCCGGTTGAAGACTATAGTTTTCAGCTGCGAGCACGGTTGTGCTGTTCATGGGCACATTGAAACTGATCTGCAGTGAATGTCCGCCGGTAATCTGCCACGATTCTACAAACGGTTGCACATCCTCTTCCCTGTATTGGAACGGCAGGCTGCGCTGACTACCGTCGAGGGGGGTGTGCAGTAAATCCCTAATATCTCCGATCTGCAGAAATTCCAGCGAGTCCGCGTTAAACCGGCGTCCGAAGGAAACCAGGCAAGCTTCACCGTCACGAAACGCAACCACGGAGCCGGCCGCCGTCCCGCCGGCTTTCAACCGGAAACGACCGGGAGTCAGACTGGCGGCGTCCATCTTTTCATTAAAAAACAATTGTAATTGTCCGTCATTGACCACTCGCAGGGAATCAACCCGCGGCGGCGAATTCGGACGCACTGACAGCACCTCCGATAACGGTCCGTATGGCTCAGCGAACCGACTGCTGAAATTTCTGACCGCGTAAAAATACAGGCTGTCCGCCCTGACATTATCATCCGTATACCGGTTTCGGCCTGCGACGGAATCAATCAGCAGCAGTTCATTTTCCCGGGTCCCGCGATATAACAGGAAACTCTCTGCATCCGAAACAGCCTGCCACGACAGTTGTACCGTAGCGGTATCCAGCGGATATGCGCTGAAATGTCCGGGGCGCGGCGGACGGTCACTTTTTGCCAGGTTTACCGTCCGGAATTTATCCCGCAACCGGTACAGCATCTCAACCGTTCCATCCTGATTAAAATCGGCGGCAATCGCGGTGTTCCCCGCCGAAGGCTGTTCGTGCCAAACCGGTTTCAGATGCACACCGTCGGATTCAAACAGGTATAAATCCGGATAGGCGTTAACCGTGAGACGTTGAATCGATTCTCCGGGAAAACCGATGATCCCGGCGCCGGCGTCAAAATCACGTTCCGATACATAGCCGAACAATTTTATGGATTGGCGCAGTTCCAGCGAATCCGCGTCAGACCACTCATAAATATCATACTGCCAGAACCTGCCGTCGAATTCATGTTCGTAGTTCCGCGATTCAGCTGAATGTGTCGCAAGGATAAGATTTTCAACGTCACTTGAATACAGGGATGCAATGAACGGTAACGGGGCATTCCCTTTTATCGGATGACGGAAGGTTTTCAGCAGCTGAAAACTGTCATAACCGTCGTGCTCGTATATCAGCACATCACCATCATAATCGGTGAAAACGATTTCCATATTACCGTTGTTATTGAGATCCCCGAAAGCCGTAATCGGCGGCCCATACTGGTTCAAACCCGGTGTAGGATTGGTGAATTCAAATACCGGCTGATAAAAATTCCAATCCTGATATCTTAACAAGGTATAATTTCCTCCATCCCTGCGCCCCAGAATTTCGTCAGTCAATCCGTTATTCAGACTGATAAAACGACTGGCCCAAAAGGAACTGTCTTTCCAGATAATTTTGCTCTGCGGAAAACCTCCGGAGGAATCAGCCTCCAGTATCACGCTGACACTGCCGAATCCGGTCATTATTTCCATGAATCCGTCTCCATCGCTATCCCCGACATCACGCGGAATGGCCTTGAAAGAAGTCTGTGCGGCCATTTCAAAATTATCCGTTCCGAATTCAAATATCTGTAAAAGACCGAAGGCATTGTTCACATCATAACGGGACATGACCACTTCGGGGTAGCCGTCGTCATCGAAATCGGTAACGGTCGGCATCAGGTACCCCGGCGGAAGTTCCAGCGTAGAAGGAATGAACGCAGTACTGTTCACGGGTTCGGAAGGGAACAAAAATGAAAACAGGGCTCCATCATTATCATCTCCGGCATTCAGTCCCGCCCGGTTTGTTGCGGATATTTTGTACTCCACCGGTCCCGATATCGAACTGTCTTCAATAATTATGCGATGGGTTTTGGTTTCATACTTCGAAAAACGGCGCCTGAAACCATCCTCCGATCCTGCTGCACGGAATTGTAATTCGGCGGTGCAAATATCATCCGTTTCAAATTGAATGAGTGCAAGATAGCCGTCCGATTCCAGCATGATATCGTGACGAATATTGGTTATCTGCGGCACGGTTCGGTCCAGCCTGAATACCGCCCTGTTTTCAGACAAGCGTCGATCAAGCGATTCCGCGACCAGTCGCAGTGTGATCAGGGTATCGGGCAAAGCAGCCGACGAAATAATCGCAAGAGTATCTTCCACAACCTGAAAAGGCCAATTCTGCTGAAGTGTTATCCATTGTTGCGGTTCGTCGCCCATCCCGTAAAAAAGGGAAACGGAAAACAGGTCCGGCATGGTTGCAGTAACTACGACCGGTATCCTCTCTTCTGCAACACTGCTTCCGGCGGCCGGTGAATGAATGGTCAGTTCCGTCTGGTAAGCGGACTTTATCATTGTAAGCATATTCAGCCGGCCTGCTCCGAACAGGGGGTCAAAGCCGAAGCCCCCCAGATCATCACTGCTGGTTTTCAGCGTGTTGCGCACCTGTTCCGAATTCAATTCGGGGTTTTCTCCGAGCAGCACCGCAGCGGCCGCGCAAACGATCGGAGCGCTGAAAGAGGTGCCGTTGAAGGATGCGTACCCATCATCGACGGCCGTCGAGAATATTTCAACGCCGGGCGCCGCCAGATCGATAAAGGTACCCCAGGTGGAAAACCCGGCACGATTATCGGATTGATCGGTAGCCGCCACTGCGATGGTTTCCGGATAACCGGCGGGATAATGTATTTCATTGGTTCCGCTGTTTCCGGCTGCCGCCACTATGACAACCCCTTCCGACCAGGCGTACCGGATCACATCCCGCAGGAAGGGTGAAACGACAACATCTCCGAAACTCATATTAATAATGTCCGCACCATTGTTCACGGCGTATAGAATTGCCCGTGCAACATCATCTTCTTCCAGATAACCGGATGCCGTGCCGGCGCGCAGGTTCATAACCTTTACATTGGCGGCGATTCCGCGGATTCCGGTGCCATTTTCCGTTGCGGCTGCAATCAGACCGGCAACGGGTGTTCCATGACCGCTTTGGAATTCATCCATCGGGTCATTGTCCGGATCAAGAAAATCGCCACCGTCGGGGAAACGGGGTGCATCAACAAAATCCCAGCCGAAAACGTCATCGATATACCCGTTTCCGTCATCATCCACCCCGTTCACATCGCTCGAATCCAGAGTGCCGTTGTGGTTGAGATCTTCGGCATCGTTTACCCACAAACGACCCTGAAGATCCTCGTGCCGGTAGTCGATTCCGGTATCGATCACCGAGACAAGAATGGTCCGGGACGGATCGGCCATAGCGGCAGCCTGAACGGCACGGATTTTCTCAAGATACCATTGTCGGCTTTGCAAAGGGTCTGAACCGGTTTGATATATTTTCAGAATATGATTGGGTTGGTAGTCAAGAATTTCACCCCGTAGCTGAAGAGCCGGCAGCTCGGATTCCTTCAAATTATCGCTGCGCAGCAGGAACCACCGGGCAGGTATCCCCGTATCCGAAATCGTTTGTAACCCGGATCGCCCCCCTGTACCAAAAAGCGAATCTTGATAAGTAAAGTTTTTTGCTTCCACAGCTTGCCGCAGCAGCTCCGCCTTTTCGGCGCTCAGTTTGATGAGAAACTCATCGGCAGCCTGAGCATAAGAAATAAAAAGGAGGATAACAAGGGCTCGGATTCCGCATCTCATTTTACATACCGTTTATTCTTCCGGAAAGACTTCGCAACGCGATGAGATTATCATCCGATTCATTTAAAACTTCCGCACCATCGGCTCTTACCAGCACAGTATCTTCCAGGCGGATACCGCCCCAGCCGGGAATATACAGCCCGGGTTCAACGGTGAGAACAAAGTTTTCATCTACCGGAGCCTCTCCGGCAGTTGAAATAACAGGATACTCATGGGTATTTCGACCGATGCCATGTCCCAGACTATGGGAAAAATATTTGGCAACCCTGTTGTCGTCAAAATAATCAAAGGCAATTTGAAAGATCTGTTTCAGTGCAACCCCCGGTTTTATAGCCTCGACTGCCTTGTTCTTGGCTGTTCGAACCAGTTCATACAAATGCAGAAAATCCGTATCGGGTTGTCCGATGTAGATCATGCGGGTAATATCGGAACAAAAGCCCCCGTATCCGGCACCGGCGTCAATTAATAATTTACCCGCACCGCTGAGTTTTGTTTCTTCCTGCGGCAGATGGTGCGGATGGGCTGAATTCGCCTCCCAGGCAATAACCGGTTCAAATGCGATGCCCTGCGCACCATTCCGGAAAAACTGTATTTGTATATCTCTTGCAATCTCCGCTTCGCTGTGCAGATTCGACAAATGTGCGATTGTCTGCTCCATGGAAATTTCCGCAATACGCAACGATTCGAGCATGGCCATTACATCATCATCCGATTTGCGCAACAGAATCGGGTACAGATGCCGGCTGATATCCGAAATATCTATTTGAGGATTCGAACCGGAGACCGCTTTCAAGACGGCAAGACTGAATTCACCGGCTGTAACTCCCAGCTTGCATACGGAGCGTTTCTGCAGGTATTCAGCCAGTTCCCGCATTCTGTCGTGTTCAATAATTTTAAATGAAAAAGGCTCGTCTTCAGGGTGGAGTTGTGCAGCAAACATTTTTGAAACAAGCAGAGTAACTTCCCCGGCCGTTACGATAATATCAGCAGGCAGGTTCGGTTTCCGGAATAGATAATAGACCGCCGCGGAACCTGTCAGATAGATGGCATCAAGGTTTTTCCGCGAAAGAAGCGCCCGGATTTCGGTAAGTTTCGTCATTCACCCTGATTCTCCAGGGCGATAATTTTATCCAGTACGGCGATTTTGCGATCCAGCGCTTTATTTTCTTTGTTTTTCTTTTTTAATGCAATAAATACTTCGCGGGCTTCGTGGTATTTTTTTTGTGATACGAGAATTTCACCCAGGGTCTGGCTGATCATTTTTTCTTTGAACGGTGATTCGCCCCCGGCCGCTTCGGAACTCTCATCAAATTCCGTCAGCGCCGTTTCGCTTGCCGGTGATTCTGAAACGGATGCAGGTTCCGGTGGAAGAGATTTTTCCGGAGTGTTCTCTACTTCCTCCGGTTCCGCAGTCGGGACTTCCGGCGTGGTTGTTTCGTGTGATGATAATTCTTCCGGTTCCGGTGTCTCAACTGCTGCGGATTCTTCTTCCGCAGGTTCCTGTTGCTCGTCTTCCAGACTCTCCGTCGTCAGTAAGGTGTCGGTAATGGATCCTGTACCGAAATGCTGCTCTTCGGCTGCTTCTTCCGGTAACTCCTTCTGCAAAGGGATTTCCTCATCCTGTAT
>JAJRVZ010000039.1 GCA_024277055.1 Calditrichota bacterium | reverse complement strand
TACGACAAGTTCCGCCCCGTTATGCTGCAATCGAATGGAAGTTTCTGTTACATGCATATCGGGCAAATCGCGGTAACGTCCGGACAATTCAACCATTGCACTACGACTGCTGTCTCTGTCTACATAGTGCTGAAGATACCGCCGACCACAAAAACCGGTAAATACTATCAGTATCACACCGACGGGAACTGCAATCCGGCGGCGGATGATCGACTGTGGTAACCGTTTAAATCCGATAACCGCCCATAAAAATGCCGTAACACCGATCAGTACATACAATCCGCGCTGTAACAACAACCATTTTATATGTGGAATTCCGATAAAATCCGAAGCTGCAAAAGGCAGATAGGTACCCACAAAATCGAAAAGTCCGTGGAAATCGTTCTGCAAAAAAATCAACACGACCGTTTCCCAGCCGATGAACAGCATGCCGGTCAACGCCTGATTGCGGAAAATCTGCATTGCCAGAAACACCGTACCGCCGGTAAAAATCATTGTGGGTAATACAATATACAGCAGGAAATAAAAATAAGGCAGTAATCGGAACGGCATATCGGAAAACAGACCGTGAATTATTCCGGCGATCAGCAGTATCAGCAAATCAAGCGACAAAAAAAGAATTACGATACCGAGCAGTTTGCCGAACAGATATCCCGCATTGGAAAGGGAACGGATGTGAATGACTTCGACAGTATTTATTTTTCGTTCACGCTTCATTATATCTGCTGCCAGCAGGGCGAATACGGCTGTTTGAACGATGTTGATCATAGTGAGATTTGCCAGGGGTACCGAATTGGCCGTTCCCCGAAACAGCCAGGGAGCCGGAGTTATCTCACTGAAGATCAGAATATTCAAGAAAATCATCGGGGCGATGGTCAGTACTGCAAAAATGCGGAAAAACCAGTCACGGCTCAAATGCAGCATTTCATATTTTGAAACAGCCCATATTTTACGCAACTGTGGCATCACAGGTCAGGCTCCATGATAAATTCCCGGTCGATCTGCTGCATAAAATAGACATAAGCATGTTCCAGGTTGGGTTCGATCGGTTTTGAAGCGGATGGCTGTTTATCGGCAACGATTTCCACCCTCCAGGCTTTTTCCGATGGAATCGTGGAAATCACGGGAAAGGATTCCTTTATTTTCAGCAGATCGGCATCCTCAACCTGCAGCTCGAATGTATGACCCTTCGCCTGCCCGATCAGCTGTTGCGGTGGTCCGTTAAAGGCAACCCTCCCTTCATTCAGCAGGGCCATATCCTGACAAGTGCTGGAAATATCACCGACAATATGAGTTGATAAAAGGATAATCCGATCCTCCTGTGCCATTTCGGTAAGCAGATTTCGGAAACGGATCCGTTCCTCGGGGTCAAGACCGGTGGTCGGTTCATCCACGATCAACACCGGCGGATCGCTGATCAGCGCCTGCGCAATCCCCAACCGCCGTTTCATCCCTCCCGACAGTTTTCTGACCTGGCGGTCGCGGACCTTGAACAGGCCAACCTTTTCAAGCATTTCATCTACTTTTCCGCTGCGGCGGTGAGCCGAATCCATTCCGGCCAGCCTGGCGCTGTAGTCCAGAAATTCCCATGTTTTAAGTTTCGTGGAAAGGTTGAAATCCTGCGGCAGATATCCGAGCATCCTGCGAATTTGTGCACGATCGTTCTGCAGGTCCCATTGTCCTATTCTGACATTTCCGCTGCTCGGTTTCATCAGGGTAACGAGAATTCGCATCAGGGTGGTTTTTCCCGCTCCGTTCGGTCCCAGCAGACCGAACAACCCCATGCCGATATTCAGGTTCACATTTTCGAGCGCAATTTTTCCGTTCGGATAATTTTTATTCAGATCGCGAATTTCAATATTCATACCGGTGCAATGATCCCTGTTTGCGGCAATTTACGAAGATTCATAAAAATTGTTTTCAATAATTTTCCTTCCAAGAAATATGCCGAAACACAATAGGCGTTAAATGCTAAAAAATAAGGCGTTGAACCTTTTGATCAACGATACGTATAGACCAAAATGTCGAATAGATTCGACGGAAAACGAGAATTGGAATCCATAATTATCGCAGCAATGACCCGAAACCGGCTGATCGGAAACGGCAATAAACTGCCCTGGCAAATTGAAGAAGAGTACCACCAATTCCTTGCTTTTATCAAAGGGCAGACGGTGATACTCGGCAGAAAATCTTTTGAAATATTCGGCCCCGATCTGTCTGCCGGAAACTGTCTCGTTGTCAGTCGTAGCTTATCGGCGCGGGAAAGAGTGAACGTATTTCCGGATTTGAATGCCGCACTGATGGAGGCCCGTTCGCTGGGCAGAACGATTTATTGTGCCGGCGGGGCACTGCTGTACGGAAGTTTCCTGCCGTTTGCAGACAAAATGTATATATCTTATATTAAAGGTGATTTCACTGGCGATACATTTTTTCCTCCTTACAGGCACCTCGACTGGGAAATTGAAAAAATGATTGACCATGAAAAGTATGAGTTTGTTGTTTACCGGCGTCGAAGGGGAAAGTAGTAAAAGGGCAATTAAAGGAAAAGAGGCGTCAAATGGGATATCCGAAGCGTTGGATCGATGAGAATCTCGAACGAAAGGCATTCGAGGATATTATTCGGGAAGTTTTCCAGAAATATAAAGATAATATGATGTGCTCGCAGGATACGGTGGACAGTATTATCCGGGATGCAACGCGTGAGATCCGCCATCAGCTAAAGGGGCTCTCACGGGAAAAATCAAAGCTCACTCAAGGATGATATATTCGTCCCCTTTCAGTAATCTCTTCCCTGTGAGATGCGGATAGTGTTTCAACAGTTCATTTATGAAAATTTCACGGGGCACATCTGAAAAAGTACCATAGTCGAACACATACTGCATGAATTTTTTCCCGTCCGCCGTTGCCTGCTGAAATTGTGAATCATGGATCCCGTCAAATTCCAGCGGCTCGACGTTCAACAGCCGGCATAATTCCCTGTTAAATGCCGGGGTCGCTTTCACCCATCTCCCATCTATAAATAATTCCGTATACCCGTGGAAGACCATCAGATCGCTTTGCAGTAATTTTTCCAGTCTGGATGTTCCGAGATGATTTCGTACATTGGCAAATCCGAGTCTGGCCGGAATACCTGCCGCGCGTGCCAATGCAGCCAGCAGATTAGCCTTTTCAACACAATACCCGTGATTCCGGTGCAACATATCGCTGGCTTTCAGGGCATTGGGGCGTAAATCTATTTTGTAAGGATTGTAATGCCAGCCGTCCCGTACCCGGTAATAAAGTCTGATCGCCTGTTCACGCTTCCCGCTGATGTTTCGGATCGTTTCACCGGCCAGCCGAATGATGCCCGGATGCGCACTGTCCGTATAAATACCCGGTTCAAGATATTTTCTGTCCACTGCATTTAACATACAGGAAAATTAGCCGTTAACCACGAAAAAAACAATCACCGGCAGCCCGATGTTGACAGATATCTTACCAAATCTGTTTTTTTGCTACAAGTCTGGTTTGCGCTAATCCTTAATTGCGGATATTATCTGCTGCAGCGGAAATATCGCATAAATCAATTATTACCCGCCCGGTTACATTTTTATTTTGACAGACAGGTGGATCGGTTCTCAACTGCTTTCAAAAGTTTTTTTCGTGTTGTTTAAATCCGAATTGATCTTTCTTTCATATTGATGCAGTTTGCTGTAAAGTGTTTTTTTTGCGATACCGAGGTACCGGGCTGCCCGGGTTTTATTTCCGCCGTTCTCTTCCAGTACACGCAGGATATGTTCACGTTCCAGATCGGCAAGGGCCTGGTATCCGTTGCCCCCGCTATCCGGAGTTTTCCGGTGTAAATCGATGGGCAGGTCATCCGGCATGATTTGCCTGTTTGAAGCCAGTATTACAGCGCGCTCCAACATGTTTTCCAATTCGCGGACATTACCCGGCCAATCGTATTGTCGCAGCAGTTCGAAGGCTTCAGGATGTATTCCGAAACTGGAACGATTCAGATTATGTGTAATTTTTTTAAGGCTATAATCAACCAATACCGGCAAATCTTCTATTCGATCGCGCAAAGGCTGTAATTCGATATGAAAAACATTCAAACGATAATAAAGGTCTTCCCTGAATTTCCCCTCCGCGATCATTTTTTTCAGGTTGCGATTGGTTGCGGCAATAATACGTAAATCACTGCGTCTGCAATATGTACTGCCGACCGGCCGGAATTCACCCGATTCCAGGAAACGAAGCAATTTCGACTGGAATTCTGCGGAAACATCACCGATTTCAT
>JAJRVZ010000038.1 GCA_024277055.1 Calditrichota bacterium | reverse complement strand
GAAAAAGCGACCGCCCACCAGGGTACGTTGCGCCCACCAAGAAAATAATCCTTTGTCGTCCGTTGTTTGCCTCCGGAAAATGAACCGATAATTGCTACAAGAATCAGGTACAAAACAATGATGATCAGATCGGTTGCCGATAAAGCCATGGGCTATCCTTTTCAAGTGGTAAAATTAAAATCATTTTGAGAATTATGTGCATATTTTGAAATCTTTGCCGAATGATAACATATGAACCGCGTACAATTCAAAATTAGGTAAATCTGCACAAAAAACAAAGACAGGAATAAACATGTTTACAGCCGCCAACGACATTTCAGCAAACCGGGATATGCAGTCCGATTTGCACAGCAAAAAAGTGTTGATCATCGACGATGAAGATATTTTGCAGGATGTTTTGAAGGAAGTTATGGGTATGCTGGAAATCCCGACGGTGACGGCAAACAATGGGAACCAGGGCATCGAAATCTATAAAGCACAACAGAAAGAAATTGATCTCGTACTGCTGGATATGATGATGCCCGGCCTGGACGGCAAGGAAACCTATCAGGTGTTGAAAAGACTTAATCCGCAGGTTAAAGTGATTTTTATGAGCGGTTTTACCGAGGAAGATACTTTTTTTGAAGAAGAAGGAGAAGGAAAAACTTTTATCCGCAAACCTTTCTCAATCGATGAAATCAGGACAAAAGTCCTGCAAATGCTTGCTTAAAATCCTCCAGCGTTATTAAATCCCCGGCCGGGAGTTGAACCGGAACTTCATCTCCCGGTTCTATTTTTTTCTGCGCAGGTACCATCACCAGACAATTTGATGCAGCCAATCCGCTTAAAACATGGGAGCCCTGACCGCCCGCGGAACGAACCCGCCAGCCGTTGTTACAGCAGGTACAGATACCGCGTGCGAAGTTGAGACGTTGCGGAGCGTTTTTGAAAGTATCCTCGGCAATTGCCGCAACAGGCTTTATGAACGGTGTTAAACTCCCACTGAGACAGCGGATAACCGGAGCCACAAACTGCAGAAACACCACCGCCGCCGAAACCGGGTTCCCGGGCAGCCCGAAATACAACGTGGAGTTCAGCTTTCCGAAAAGAAGGGGTTTGCCGGGCTTTATGGCCACCTTCCAAAAAACGGTTTCGAGGCCGATTTTTTCAAGAACTTTCCCGACCAGGTCGTATTCGCCCATAGAGACTCCGGCTGCTGTTAACAGGATATCCGGCTTTTCATCGAAGGTCAGCTTTTGTTCCAGATCCTGTTCATTGTCGCTGGCGATACCAAGATCGATGAAACGGCTACCGAGCTGTTGTACTTGTGCACGAATCAACGCGGTATTACTGTTGCGTATCTGTCCCTCTCCCGGTTGCTGATCGGGCTGAACCAGTTCATCGCCGGTGGACAGGTATGCCACCGTTGGCTTTCGAAAAATTTTCGGCCTGGTGATGCCCAGAGTGGCCAGCAGACCGATGTGCCCCGGGTTTATTTTTTCATGTTTGGCAAAAACCGTTTGTCCGGCCCTGACATCTTCCCCCGGATAACGAATATTCAGTCCCTTTTTTCCGGGGGTAATGATCTCGACCGATTCCTCATCAGCGGCACGGGTATTTTCCACCTGTATTACGCAATCAGCGTTTTCCGGCACGGGTGCGCCGGTGGTAATGTAAACGGCCTGCCCCTTCGCCAGTTCACCCGTCCATGGTTTGCCGGCCAACGCCTTTCCCACAACATTGAGTTTAATAGGATTCTCCGCCGATACCGCCCTCACATCTTCCGACCGAACCGCGAAACCGTCCATGGCCGAATTGGAAAACGACGGGATGTGTTCCGCGCTGGTTACCGGCTCTGCAAGATAGCCCTCCAGTGCATTTTCGAGACTTGTTTCAACCGGTACCGGTTGCGGAATATGCTTCCAGATTATTTCCAGCGCTTCGATATAATTCAGCATTTCGGCTTACCTTTATTTTATTTTCATGGAAAGGGCGATACGTTCCCGTTCCAGGTCAATTTTCAGCACACGCACTTCGATGACATCTCCGGCTGCTACCACCTCGAGTGGATTTTTCACATACCGCTCCCCCATTTCGCTGACATGCACCAAGCCGTCCTGTTTGACACCGATGTCAACAAAGGCTCCGAAATCGACCACATTGCGCACGGTACCTTTCAGCAACATACCTTCCCGCAGATCTTCCATTTTCAAAACATCGCTCTTAAAAATCGGTTTGGGCATTTCCTCCCGCGGATCGCGCCCGGGTTTTTCAAGATTTTCAAGAATATCTTCCAGGGTCGGTAATCCGATCTGTAATTCAGCGGCCAGCTGTTTCGGGGGTTTTTCAAGTGTGACAATCTTTTCGTGCAACCGTGCCCCGTCTGTTTCGAGATTATCGATGGCCAGGCGGCTGAGCAGTTTTTGCGTTACTTCATACGATTCCGGGTGAATGGAAGTGGCATCCAGGGGATTATCGCCACCGAAGATTCGCAGGAATCCCGCCGCCTGTTGAAAAGCGATTTCTCCGATACCTTCCACATTTTTTATCTGCTCCCGGTTTTTAAACGCTCCGTTTTCATCGCGATAGCGAACAATGTTCTCGGCCGAACGCATTGTCAACCCCGAAACATAACGCAACAGGGAAGCAGACGCAGTATTGACATCAACCCCGACATGATTTACACAGGACTCAACCACGGCATGCAGGCTTTCCGTCAGCTTGCGCTGGCTAACATCATGCTGGTACAATCCGACGCCGATACTTTTCGGATCGATTTTCACCAGTTCCGCCAGCGGATCGAGCAGGCGGCGGGCGATAGAAATATTACCGCGCATGCTGGCTTCCAGGTCGGGAAATTCCTGCCGGGCGATTTTGGAGGCGGAGTAAACCGATGCGCCCGCTTCGCTGACAATCGTGTAATAAATTTCCCTTGAACCATCCTGCTTTATCTCTGCAATCAGTTCTGCGATCATTGCTTCGGTTTCACGGCTGGCGGTTCCGTTGCCGACGGCAATCAGATCCACGGTGTATTTTTCAATCATTTCACGAACGATTGATTTGGCTTCGAAATATTTTCGTTGCGGCGGGTGCGGATAAATGGTTTCTCCATTCAGGTATTTTCCCGTTTTGTCAATCACGGCAATCTTACATCCGGTGCGAAACCCCGGATCGATCCCCATGATTATCTTGCCTGAAACCGGTGGCTGCAGAAGCAGGTTGCGCAGGTTTACCGCAAAAACATTTATGGCATGCTCATCCGCTTTTTCGCGTAATTCATTCCGTACCTCGCGATGAATCGCAGGTGCAATCAAACGCTTGTAGGCATCCTCTATTGCTTCCTGTATTTCTTTCAGAAAAACAGTACGCCGGTTGCGGATAATAATTTTTTCGATTGCTGCCTGAATTTTATCCGAATCCATTTCAATGGAAACCCGCAGTGCCCCCTCCCGCTCGCCGCGATTAATTGCCAGTACACGGTGAGGTGGTATGCTTTTTACGGCTTCGCGGTATTCGAAGTACATTTCGTATTCGCGGCCGGCATCATTGTTTCTCACCTCTGAAACAAGCATTCCGTTTTGGAATGTCATTTCCCGTAAGTGCCTGCGAACATCCGCCGTGTCGGAGACCGTTTCTGCAACAATATCCCGCGCACCGGCCAGAGCGTCCTCGACGGTATTGATTTCCTTTTCAGGATTGACATATTGCGCGGCAATTTGCGCCACCTCTCCGGTTTCCAGCTCCTGCGCCAGCATAAGATCGGCAAGCGGCTGTAAACCCCGTTCTCTGGCAACGGTGGCACGGGTTCGTTTCTTCGGGCGATAGGGAAGGTACAGGTCTTCCAGTTCCTGCAGCTTCAACACCGTTTTAATTTTGGATTCAAGTTCGGGGGTTAGTTTGCCTTGTTCCTCAATAGATTTCAGGATGACATCTTTGCGTGCTTCGAGGGTGCGTAAATAGTGCATTCGTTCCTGTATAGCCCGAATCTGATCTTCATCCAGGCTGCCCGTGTGTTCCTTGCGATACCGGGAAATAAAAGGTACCGTGTTGCCGTCATCCAACAGCTCGACTGTATTGCGCACCTGAATCAGCTTCAGGCCAAGTTCCGCGGCAATACTGTTGAGCAGTAATTCTTCGCTCATTCTAAATTCCTTTTTGTTCAGGCGATAAAACGCCCGAATTTATCATTTTGCCGCTGCAAATGAAAATCGTTTTTAATTTAATTATCCGGAGGGCGGATAAATTAAATCCCTCCCGAATGTACAGTTGCACAAAGACAGGATGTATACTAAATTGAAAGACCAACCGTGAGGAAATTGTCATGCCGACCAAATCACAGAAAATTCGTCTCGGTATTTTTATGTTCAGCGGTTTGCTGGCACTCATCGCCCTGCTGATCATTATCGGGAGTGAACAGATATTCAAAGAAAAGGATGTTTATTATATTTCATATAAAGATGTTTCCGTCAGCGGTCTGGAAGTTGGAAGTCCCGTAAAATATCTCGGTCTCGGCGTCGGTGCCATTCGTGATATTCGTATCGATCCGGAAGATGTCAGCCGCATCGTAGTCACCATCGCCCTGGAACCGGGCACACCGATAAAAAAGGATGCCCGTGCCGTAATCGCCTCGATCGGTATTACCGGTTTGAAAATGATTGAAATCAGCGGCGGCAGTAATCAGGCTGAATTGCTGGAGCCGGGACAATATATCACCGCCGGTGCATCGATTGCGGATGAAATTACCGGTAAAGCGGAGATCATCGCCGAAAAAATTGAGCTGGTTTTGAACAATTTGAACCGCTTTACCCAGCCGGAAAATCTTGATAAAATCTCCCGACTGGCTGAGAGCGCCACGGTTACTTTCGATAATGTCAGCAGCCTGATCGTTGAAAATCGTCGCGGTCTGGCTAACACCATCGTTCATACCCAGGCCGCCATTGCCCGCATTGATACCATCAGTTTATACCTTCTGGAAACATCCGAGCAAATTCATCGCCTGACCCTTAGTGATACTCTGGGCCAGATTCTTTCCAACGTTAATGAAGTGACGATGAAACTGAAACGGGCAAACCTGATCAATCTGATCGATGAATTAAGTGAGGCGGTTGTTCGTACCAATGATCTCCTGCGGACAATCGATCATGACATGGAGCGTGGCAGCGTTGATTTTCTTAAAAGCATGCGCAAACTGCGCTCGGCGCTTAATTTTCTCGATCAGGCGGCAAGACAAATTAACGAAGACCCGTCCATTTTGATTCGCGGGACGAGTCTGGAGGAGATACCGGATGATGAACTTGATCAATAACATTTCCATGAAAATTTCCCTGCAAAGGTATAAACCGTATTACCTTTTTTATATCCTTGCCGGCGCTATGCTGTTCCTTGCCGGATGCAGCAGCAAATCGGTAATCCGTAAATACTATCTTCTCGAAATCAATCCGCAGATTGTTTCTCAAACCGAGCAGAAACCCCTGTCGCCGGATCTGTGTGAAATCGTTCCAGCCGATATTGCACCGGCGTACGCACATCAGCGCATTGCGGTTCGTCAGCGCAGCCATGAAATCAGCTATTATCAGTACCACGAATGGGCGATAGATCCCGTTGATGTGTTTTCCGGGGTTATGCGGGAGCATCTTCAGAACCAGCAATTATTTGAACAGGTTTCCGATGTCGTACTGCGCAGTATTCCGCGCTTTCAGGCCCGCACCTCGGTTTATCAGCTGGAGGCTGTCGATCGTGACGGCGATTTGTATGCCCATTTGTCGGTCCGCTTTTTGCTTTTTGACCAGGCGCTGGAAAGACCGGTGGTGGAGCATACCTTCAACCGAATGGAACCGCTGAAGGAGCGTGATCTCAATCTGTTCGCTGCATTCATCAGCCTGATGCTTCAGGAAGAGCTGACGCATTTCAGCGACAAGATCCGCCGCTACCTCGTCAGCGGAAACTGAAAAAGGCGTAACCATAATGGGTACATCTGAAACCGCCGGCGCACTTAATTTTACCATCGAACACCGTTCTGTTTTTTTTTCAGGGAAATTGACACTCGACCAGGTTGACCGGCAGGGTAAATACATTCTGAAGGAGTTGCGTAAATTTCCGCGCGATTCTCTCACCATTAACCTGGATAAATTGGAAGGTATTGATTCTTCAGGCGTAGCCTTTCTGGAGCATATTCGACGTGAATTGTCACCGAAAAGAATCGACGTGCATATCGAAACCGGCCGTGAAGATATCCGCAATGTTTTGAAAACTTTTACCATACCGGAAGCGGTGATGCCGCTTAGTCACGAGCCGTTGGGGTTTTTCGAACGTATCGGTGAAAATGTCTATCACTTTTTTAAATCCAACTTTCGTGAGTATGTTTTCCTGATGGCGGATATTTTCGTATGGACGTTCACGGATATTTTCGAGAAAAAGCAGCACCGCAAGGGTGAATTTGTAAATCAGGCCGTTTTAATCGGGGTCAATGCCATACCGATTGTCGGGTTGATCTCTTTTCTGATCGGTCTTGTGCTTGCCCTGCAATCGGCCGCGCAGCTGCGCCAGTTCGGCGCCAATATATTTATCGTGGATCTGGTTGTCATTGCCATGACCCGCGAGATGGGACCGTTGCTCACAGCCATCATGATCGCCGGCCGCAGCGGGTCCGCCATTGCTTCTGAAGTGGCTACCATGAAAGTTACCGAAGAAGTGGATGCGCTGAAAACAATGGCGCTTAACCCCGTCCGTTTCATCGTGATACCAAAAATGCATGCCAGTATCTGCACGTTACCCTTTCTGACAATTCTTGCGAATCTGTTCGGGATCGTGGGCGGAATGGTGATCGCCCGTTTTTATCTTGATATTGCCTTTCCCGTTTTTTTCAGCAGAATGGTTACGGTACTTTTTCTGAAAGACCTTGCAACCGGTATTTTCAAAAGCCTGATTTTTTCGGGGATCATCGTACAAACCGGTGCTTTTTACGGCTTCCGGGTTACGGGAGGTGCGGAAGGAGTTGGTCGTTTCACTACCTCTGCGGTAGTGACTTCCATTTTTCTGGTAATTCTGGCCGACAGCATCATCGGCTTAATGTTTTATTAGGATAGATAAATGGAAATAAAGCCGATCATTGAAGTTGAAAATTTATGCGCACAATTTGACGACAGCACGGTGCTGAAAGATATCTGTTTTACCGCTTTTCCTAACGAGATTTCGGTTATCCTGGGCAGCAGCGGTTCCGGCAAAACAACTGTGATGAAACATTTGATCGGATTGTATTCCATTCAACAGGGACGGGTTCGTGTAATGGATTTCCGGCTGAATGATTTGGATGAAAAGGGGTTCCACCGGTTTTCGTTGCAAATGGGCGTTTTATTTCAGAACGGGGCACTGCTGAACAGCTTATGTATCGGGGAGAATGTTGCCATTCCTCTCGAGCAGCATACAAACCTGCCAAAGGCGATGATCGAAGACCTGGTTCGAACAAAATTAAGTCTTGTGGAACTGGGACATGCAGCTCGCCTGTTTCCGGCTCAACTTTCAGGCGGTATGCGCAAACGGGCGGCACTCGCCCGGGCCATCGCGCTTGATCCTCCCATCCTTTTCTGCGATGAACCGTCCGCCGGGCTGGACCCCGTAACCCTCGCCGGTCTCGATGAATTGTTTTTAAAACTGCGTAAACAGCTTGGAATAACGATTATATTAATAACCCATGAAGTGTCAAGCATTTTTCGGCTGGCCGATCGTATTGTTTTTCTGGAAAATGGGGTTGTGGCTTATGAAGGAAATCTTGAGGCTGCGCTCCGTTGTGGAATTCCGTCGGTTGAATTGTTTTTTAAAAAGGCACGCGGTCGCGGAGAGGCATAAGAAATTGCTTCTTTCTGCTATTACCCTTTTGCGGTGTTTTCCGCTCTTTTTTCATTTGCAGCAATGAAATCCTGTAAAAAAGACCGACGGCCGCTGAATTGATCATACTATCTTTTGCGATTTAGAAAAACGCGAACAATAAGGGCACCCGCAAGAGAAAACAGGGGGATGATGATCAAATCCCGGAAAAGCGAAGCAATAAAATTAAAACCGTTAAGTGCTTCTTTTTCCGCTTCTGCCAACAGTTCTTCCAGCATCGGTGGAATTTCCTGCATATTGTTCATTGCCATGCGCATAAACTCCAGTTGCCAGTCGCCCAAAACCATGTATACCATCCCCTCGAGTATCACAGAGAAAAAAGCCCCTATAATTCCGCCCGTCAAACCAATGGTGACAGCCAGAGCCGGACTGATATATTCCCTTTCCGGTTGATTCCGATCATAAAAAAGCAAACCGACTGCGCCGCCGGACATAATGCCCAGACAGCAAAAACAGTTGATCATATTTATTATAGGAAGGGCATTGGTCAGGGCGGCGACCGCACCGCCGATTGCGCCGGCGAACATGATATCTCGGTTGTCCATGATTGCTTTCACTGTTGAATAAAATGTCCGGTAAAATTTCCACAGCTTTTATCAAAAAATCAAATCTATATTACACGGGGTATTTCCTTGGCCGGTTTAGTCTATCGAATTTGTTGACGGACGTGTTTTTCGTAGCATAAGGACCAAATAATCAGATGGGAAAGGGAAAATCCCAGTAATAACCCGGTAAAACTCCGGATCAGGAAAAGATTCGAATATATTCCCAGTTTTTCCAACAAAAAATCCAAACCCGCCGGAACAATGAGATAGATGTGAGCCGATATACTGTTCAAAAACGGTCTTTTTTTGATCATAATAAGTACAGCACCCGACAGGGCCCCCAAATAAAACCAGAAGCAGCGAACACATACGGCCATCGGAAGCCCGGCAATTGTAAATGAGCGCTCCGGCATCTGGTGACAGACCGGGTCATAGAAAAAATAGAGAAAGTTTCCGATCTCTTTCAGTGGCAGAAAACCGCTTTGATGTAAAACCGGTGCGAGAACAATACCCGACAGCCAGCAGAAAAATAAAGCAGCTACCAAAAGAAGCTTCAGTTTGTGTTTTTGAGAGCAATTATTATAAAGCATGATTACAGTATTGATCGTTGGCGCAAAAATCCCGGTTGTCTTCAGATGAATCCAATATTGATACCGCACACTCCCTGTAGTCGGCAACCCCCTTCAAACATATCAATTCACGCTGATTGCCGGTGTATTTATTCTGAATATCAGTAAGCAACCCGAATTTACAACCAAGACATTTTGACGGTTGATTTTTCTGGACAGTGTAAGTGTTCAAAGCGACCAATGCATCACTTTTTTTAATCGGTTTGCTTTTCCCGCGCATCATAAATTCAAATCTTCCGGCTTTTATGAATTCGAATCTTCCTTTTACAATCTTCAGATTTGCATCAAATTCGATCTCATCCGCTTCTCGCAACAGCAACCGATTCTGAAGTTCGCTTGACAGGTGAAGATAAAAGCGATCTGTAAAATATCGATTATCGATAAACCCCTCATTAAATGAAACCAGAAAGCCGCGCAGCCGGAGATGTTTTTTATTTTGATCATATCTGAATATCATATCCGGTTTTACCGATTGAATCGTCCCCTCACAATGCACGCGACGAGTTGAAAGGGCATTTACCCACTCTTCAAATTGTTCAAACCGTTCAAAAAAAGCGTCTGCATCTTCCACGGGATTCAGGAATTGCGGGTACTGGTGTTCTTTTTGCTCAACCAGATATTTGCAGTTGAAGCATTTACGTCCGACTACCGAAAAGTTTCTGAAGCATTTCTTCCTTTTTGCCAGGAGCTTGCATTTCCAGTGAAACATTATGCATCCATGTGGATAACAATTCTTTTCCTTCAAAACGTGAAAGGGAGACATCTCCGCTTTGAAATGCCTGTGTATATCATGGACACATTTAAAAAAATTTTTCTTTTTATATAAATTTTCTATGTATTTTATCATTTTTTATTGTATATTACCCTGCACTCTAAAGCAGTATAAACCAGCGACGAATGAAATGCAATTAGAAAATTCGACTTGCAGTTAAGGAAATGTAAAAAAAACATTTGCAATTTCGTAAGTCAAGGTATATATTGTCTTGGGGCTAACAGGGGGATCCTGGCTTGGGGAAGCTACAAGATCATCCGTTTAGAGGAAAAGCACTTCATGACTCGGTGCTGATTTGTAGGCGTATCTTCAAGCCAATACATTGTTGAATAAACACGACCTATTTGGAGGATTCGTGAGGAGTTTATTCGGTAATTTATTGGCTGTATTGCTGATTTTTCTTTGTCTTATTGGTTCAATGAGTCTTGCGTCAAAGCTTCGTGTTGCACTGCATCCTGAAATCAGTCCATTGAATTCCGAAAAAAACTTTTCCAATCATCATTTCCCTGTAGAAAACGGTCTCTTGCTTTCGATCCATATCAGAAAATAGTGATACCGGCTTCGATTGCAGGATTCGAATAAATCGTCTGCTTGAAAAAAATATTGAACAATTTTAAAGATTATGGAGGGTCTACGATGAGCCGTATCGTAAATATCTCTTTAGCTGTGTTTTTTGCTGTTACTATTCTACTGTCAATGTCGGAGAATGTAAAGCAAAGCCTTAAAGAGTTTGGTGGCCAGGTAAGTTACGCCTCGTTTCTTCCTATCCCCATGCCTCCACCCTCGAAAATTAAAGGTTGCTAATCCATTTTAATATAATTTAATATTTTTTAAGGAGTTCATCATGAAAAAAGCATTAAGTCTGTTTTTCGCATTGCTCTTCGCTGTTTCTGTTCTTTTAAGTTTTTCCAGTGAAGTACGCACAGCTTTAAACAGTCAAACGGCCGGACCGGCGTATTCAACGGTCGTTCCTATTCCGCCGCCTGATTATCCGAAACCCAAAGGCTGCTGAGTCGATTTCGTTTGTTAACCGGGGACATGTTTTAAGCAAGGAGAAATATCATGAAGAAGATTATCGGCATTATCGCCATAGCACTCTTTGCCGTTGCATTAATGTTCAGCTTCAACAACAACTTGTCGGCCCTGAAAAGCCAGACCAGCGGTACTTCATACTCGACCGTAGTTCCTATTCCGCCGCCT
>JAJRVZ010000037.1 GCA_024277055.1 Calditrichota bacterium | reverse complement strand
TATCCGCCTTTTTTAAACCGAGAGCTACACCATAATGACCGATAAACATATACACTTCCTTTGTTTTTACGAATTTACACGGATGGAAATCAAATCAAATTCATAAATTCAGTTTGTTTATTCCCGTATTTATCTGCGGCAGATTTCCAATTACCGGAACAGTTTTGAACCGAGGGTTTTGCGGGTGGCATCCCAGCGATCGATCAGGTAGTACTTTTCGTTTTCAAAAACCCGGTTAAAGTTTTCCAGATACTCTTCCGCCTCTTTAATACCGGCATTGATCGTTTTATTGTAAAAAGACAGCACCCTGGAATGGTAGAAGGGGATCATTGCTTCCACCAGCCTGGTCCGGTCGATCTGTCCGTTTCGATATGCCACGGCGAAATTGAACAGGATACGTGCCCATAATTCTGTGGGGTAGTAAAACTTGTTTTTGTCTTCGATTTTCGCTGCTTTCCGAATTTCGATTAATTCCGGTGTGGGAATGATCTCCTCCCACAATTTATCGTACTTCTTAAAACCCTTGTGAAATCCCTCGAACAGGGCATCGGTATTTACTTCCACGGCGGGTGGTTTTTCTTCAATTCCCAGCCCGAATCCGTAAATATTGCTGGGACGCGATGAATACTCATCCTTCCACAAGTATTCGAAATCGTACATCAGATCGAAAAGGGTGGAAATAACCTGGATGAACATCGGACCGAGGTCCTTTGCCGGGTCCTTCGGATTGTGAATTTTCGGTGAGCCCAGAAATGCCTGGCAAATATTGAAACGCCGGGCGATGGCAATGGTGGTCATCCAGATGTCGATTCCGAAATGGGCGACGTTGTCGTTCCACAGTTTTTCCGACAGGAAAGCACGGGCCAGTTTTCCGGAAAACCCGAAATCGCCGCCAATGGGCTGGCGTACACGGATACCGAACAGGGCGCGCAGCATGGGATAGGCAATATGATTCGTAATCGAACCATCGTATTTGTGTCGTGCGTAGATCGGGGCAACAAAGTCGAATCTGCCCATTAACGGCTCGCCCAGATACTGGATCCAAGACGGAGTGATGCTTTTCAGGTCGGCATCGACAACGATAATCGATTTGGCGTTCAGCTCGACGGCGGCCTCAAAAAGATTTCGAAAATTATTTCCCTTGCCGCGTACACCGGCCGGTGTTGAGATATAGATTTTCGGGACACGCGTCGGAGTACTCAAAAAAACATCGCGCGTTTTATCCGTAGAATGATTATCGACATTGATAATTACCGAGCGTTTTTCCGGGAAATATTGCAGCAGGCCGCGGCTGGCCACGTCGGTCGGATATGCGATACAATCGGCCTCGTTATACGAGGGAATACCAACAATAATTTCGGCATCGGTAACATGCTGTGGATTAATTACGATGGTATTGTTATCCTGTTCAGCCATAAACTCGCCTCCCCGCCGGATTGAATTCAACTATAAAGTTCTTATCGAAATAAAAATTCCCTGTTAAGAATTCGTTTATGATTTCATTATAACGGGTTCCTTCTGAAATGGTTCGGTCGTCTCTGAAAATTTTATACCCATTTTGTTCAGCTCCCTCAATACCGGTTCATAAATTTCCCTTTCAACCGGTATGCGTACGCCGCGGGTGGAAATTTTATTTTCAAGAATCAGCCGTGCGCAAATCGCCGCCGGCAAACTAACCGTCCGGGACATTGAAGTGTCACCGCCGGGAATTCCATAGTCGACCATCAGGGCTGTAATTTTCTCGGAACGATTTTCGTATTTCACATAAAACTCATGCATGAGGATCAGCATATCCCGCTCATTTTTTCCGTATTGCATGCGCCGCTGCATGGCTTCCACCAATACATCCAACGGAGAGCCCTTTTTAAACGGGATTTTTTCATTGGATAACAGTCCGATCCATTTGATATTCTCGATTTCCTGCATCTCCTTTTTTTTGCCAAGGAAATCCGGCATACACAGCATCAGCATATCAGGGCCGCTGCAGCCGATCAATTCCGCCGAAAATTCCGCAAAGGTTTTCTCGTCGATCTCCTGTTCTTTTTCATCGAAAAAACCGAGCCGCATCAGCGCCAGCATAGTGTCGCACCAGCCGGGGTAACGGATCGTACCTCGATACATGGTTTCCGCTTCAGGGATGTGGTACAATTCGCGATAGGGCAGACTGTCGCGATTGGGATATTGTTCGAAAATACCCAGACCGCATATTTCCAGTTTAGTCTTATTTTCAAAAAGATTCCAGCCGGGTACCTCCACCGGCCGGTCCTGCTGCAGGAAACGTGCGTCGTTTTTACCTGCCAGCAGTACACCGCGCGGACTCCAGGAAAACTTATAACCCAGCGGATTGTCATTGGCATCGGGTGCAGGCAGGCCGCCGGCAAAGGAAAGGAAACCCGTTACCCTTCCTCCCCGTGCATGTACGGCGTCGATGGTTTTTATGGCCAGCATATGATCGATACCGGGGTCTACCCCGGTTTCATTTAAAAGGAGTACTCCGGCATTTTTTGCCGCTCTGTCCAGGGCTTTCATCATTTCACTGACGTAGGAAGTCGTGACCATATTTTTGCGGTGTTTAACGCACAGCGAGGCCACTTTCGGGTGATAAACGTAGGGAAGCAGGCTTACGGTAAGATCATGGGATTTGATTTTCAATTCCAGTTCGGTTTCATTGTTCACATCCAGGGATTCCGCTTTACCCTGGGGGTGCCTTTCAATGAGTACCTCGGCTTTACTCACGGTTCTTGTTGCTACGGTTACTGAAACTCCGGGCTGATCCAGTAAATAGCGTACCAGAGGCCGGGAAACCAGTCCTGCCCCTAAAACCAATACCGATTTCATGATTGCTCCTGTTATTTGCTGAATCCGGGGGGATTTATAATATTTTGTAAAATTTTGTCGTTAAATGCAACTGAAAAATTTATTGTCGGTAAATGAAAAATCCCGGCGAAAATGCCGGGAATTTTATCAACCACGGATGTTCGAAAGAAATTGTGCGATTTAATCTTTTATAATTATCGGATCTTAATAATGGGCATCACAGATATTGCTGTAAATATTCATAAGCCGGGGTAAGTTCTCCGTGATGTACGATGACCGCCCGTTTCAGTTCTGCCGGCAAGTGCAGCCTGTCGAAATCGGCGGAAAAATCGGTTTCGGCCAACGCCGGCAAGAAGGTTTTCAACACCGAACTGAAGTACTCCGAAGAATTTTTCGGCAGTTCGCTGGGCAGAATATCCACCGTCATCATTACCGGTCCGTTGCCTTCGACACCGCGTACCGCTTCATCCTTATCCACATCGTAAACAAAAACCGGATCGCCCGGCTCGGCAGCATACAGGGTTGATTCAATCCCACCCTCCACATCGCAGGTAATATCGCCGATTACCCGCAGTTTGGGCGGAGTGCCGCTGTACAGTTTTTTCAATCCGGCCCTGGTAACGAAGCGCGGATAGCGGGAGTCCCAGAAGGTGGCGTTGACGAAAATATCCATGTACGGCAAATAGGATTCGAATATGGAGCGGTAGTTCTCCGGATGCCGGTAATAGTCCTGCAATTCGAATTTATGACCGGCTTCCAGCGGTTCGACCATGTCCTTTTCTTTGAACACGACTTTATAGATTTTATGTCGGGAATAATCACCCTTTTCAATGAATGATTTTAAATTGTCGGCTGCGATTGCTTCCACCGGCAGTACGTCCAGTACCTCCTGCACGCCGCGTGATACGTTGCCGTACCCGGCGATACCGATTACGAGCGGGGTTGTTACTTCCGGCAGACCTTTCTCTTTAATTTTTTTTCCGATCTCTGCAAAGGCAGTTTTAACCTCTTCCAGTCCGTCATACTCGAAAGTCATTTTTATTTCCTGAAAGGGATTGCCGATTCCTTCGGTCCTGAGCCGCAGGCCGTAAGCGCGCAGGGTTTCGACAATGCCTGATTGTCCGGCCTGTACCGAGAAAAAAATCAGCCGTCGTCCGTCTTCGTCGGCGATACGCTCGTAATCGATCAAGGTGCAGTTGAGGTCGAGTAATCGCTGCAGCATGGGCATGTTGTAATCCTGGCCTTTAATTGTGTGAGAGAAGTACAGGTAGGTTTTACCGGCGAGCAGGTCATTCGGTTTAACTTCTTTTATCCCCAGCAGCACATCGCAGTTGTGCAGGTCGTTTTCCTCTTTCGCACCGGCGGCGAGATAGTCCTTCATGGGAAAAATACGTTGCGGCGATGGTTGGATGCGAATATCGATCCGGTGTGTTTTTATCAGTTCTGCGACGTCGGCCGGCACCAGCGGTGTGCGGCGTTCAAAGTCGCTTTTGGTTTCGTGAACAATTCCGATAATATTTTTCATTGTGAATCTCCGTGATTTTCAACGGTATAATGTTCTGTCCACTAATTTACAAATCCATTAATAAAAAATCGCCTGGTGGGATTTAAAAAATTTTTCGGGCTGAAGGTTGGTTCTCGCACAAACGGTGTTATTCGTCCGAATAGATTTTTGTATCGCTGAATTTCCGGATACGTTTTCAGCAGGAAATTTTCCGAATAATTACTTCGGCCTGTTCGATTCACTTAGTATTCATTGCCACCGGGTATTTAAAAGTATCCAAAACAGTGCCCGGATCGTTTCATGTCGTTTGATTTCAATACATCGCTGGAACACTCTGAAAGACCGATCAGTTTTTATTGATTAACTTGCCTGAGGTTCCTCAAGCAGTTCATGAATTTCATTGTAATCGAGCACTTCTTTTTCCAGCAAAGCGCCGGCCATTTCATTCAACAGGTCCCTTTTTTGTGCCAGCAATTCTTTGGCCTCTTCGTAACATTGCCGGATCAGGTTCAGAATTTCGTCATCAATTACCTCCTCGATTTTTTCAGAACGCCGCTGTGCAGAATGGCCCTGTCCCAGAAAGCCGGGAGAGGTGTTTTGGCTGAGTGACAGATTCGGTAATTTGTCACTCATTCCGTAAACGGTGATCATGTTGCGGGCGATCTGTGCCACTTTTTCCAGGTCGTTCACCGCGCCGGTCGAGATTTCACCGAATACCAGTTCCTCGGCGGCTCTGCCGCCCAGCAGACCTTTTATCTTTCCGAGAAGTTCGGTTTTGCTCATCAGGTAGCGGTCTTCGAGCGGCATTTGCAGGGTATAGCCGAGCGCGCCGATGCCGCGCGGCACGATTGATACTTTTTGTATCGAATCCGCTCCCGGGGTAAAATAACCGACAATCGCATGTCCCGACTCATGATAGGCTACGATTTGCCGCTCTTTCCGATTGATCAGCTTGTTCTTCTTTTCCAGTCCGGCAATGATGCGTTCGATGGCGTTTTCGAATTCCTTCATCGAAATCTTTTCCTGTCCTTTTCGCACCGCCAGCAGGGCCGCTTCGTTGCAGACGTTCGCAATTTCTGCGCCGGCAAAGCCGGGGGTTTGTGCGGCCAGCCGCTTCAGATCCACATCATCTCCCAGTTTCAGATTGCGGATGTGTACTTTGAATATGGCAATTCTGCCGTTCATGTCCGGGCGGTCGACCAGTACCTGGCGGTCGAATCTGCCGGGGCGCAGCAGGGCAGGGTCCAGCACTTCCGGTCTGTTGGTTGCCCCCATTATGATTACACCGGATCCGGGATCAAACCCGTCCATTTCCACCAGCAACTGGTTTAAAGTGTTTTCACGTTCGTCGTAGCCGGCGCTGACGACACCGCCGCCCCGGTTTTTGCCGATGGCGTCAATTTCATCGATAAAAATAATACACGGCGCTTTTTCCTTTGCCTGTTTGAACAGATCGCGTACACGCGCCGCTCCCACGCCGACAAACATTTCCACAAAGTCCGAACCGCTGAGGTTGAAGAAGGGCACGCCGGCTTCACCGGCCACGGCACGGGCCAGCAGTGTTTTACCCGTTCCGGGAGGTCCCACCAGCAGAACACCTTTGGGCAATTTGCCGCCCAGTTTTGTATAGCGCTCCGGGATTTTCAGAAAATCGACAAATTCCCTGACTTCCTCAATGGCCTCATCGATACCGGCTACGTCCTTGAAGGTAACCTTGTTTTCATCAATCTCTGCATAGATTTTAGCCTTGTTGTTGCCGAAAGTCATCATACCGCGGTTACCGATGTTCATGCGCCGGAAAATAAATCCCCAGACAAGAAACAGAAATCCGAAAGGCAAAATCCAGTTCAGAAAGAAGTTTTCAAAAAAGTTGGATTCGATCCTGCCGCTGTACTGAACCCGGTTTGAATCAAGATCAGCCAACAGGTTCTGGTCCGCTGCATTAGGGATACGGGTAACCGAGAACTGGCGACTCATCCGGTTTTCGATTTCCTCGAACTGCAGCCGCCAGGGGGCCGTAGGACCTTCCTGAATATTCTCCGATTTTGAGTCGGCTGCACTGTCTTTTAACTGCCCGATGATCTGATCGGGTAAAATCACTACTTTGTCGACCCGGCCGGATTTAACCAGTGTTTTGAATTCACTGTAGGATAGGTCCTTCCTGCCGCCGCTGCCCGGAAAGAACAGCATTTGAATGATTGACAGAAGTGAGAATACCACTAAATAATACCAGATGGAAAACTTGGTCTCTTTTTTCATCGTGCGAAGTACCCCCGTTTTTATACTTTAATTGCCGGCCGGTGCCGATTCGATAAATCTGTAAAAGTTATTCCGCCGAATGAACGTATTCAAATATTTTTTAGATCCGGACTTAACTACTGATCATTTCGGAAATGCACCGTTTACAGCGGCAGGTCTGATCGTTACACCTGCCTGTTGCCGGACGGCAGACTCATGCGCAACACCAGATATCCGAGAATCCCGGACGCGAGAGAACCCAGAATAATACCCAGCCGTTCATCAAAAATCAGGTTGATACCGGTTTCTTCAAAAGCAAGAGAACCGATGAACAGGCTCATGGTAAAGCCGATGCCGCAAAGCGCAGCGGTACCGTACAATGAGCCCCATGACATCCCTTTCGGCAGGCTGGTTAACCTGATTTTGGTTGTAAACCAGCAGAAACCGAATACACCCACTTGTTTACCGATAAATAATCCGAGGGCGATTCCCAGCGGAACGTTATGAAGAATTTGTTCTGCGCCTACATCGGTAAAACTTATCCCGGCATTGGCGAAAGCAAATATCGGCAATACGAAAAAGGCGACGACGGAATGCAGGTCATGTTCCAGGCTCTTCAGAGGTGAATAGTCCGGATTTGTCTTTGATCTCATCGGAATGAAAAGAGCCAGCAAAACGCCGGCTAAGGTCGCATGCACGCCGGACTTCAGCATGGCCACCCACATTACAACACCAACTACGATATAAAGACCGGTCGATTCCGGATTGCGTTTGTTTAACAGACTCAGAATCAGGATACAGACGGCAACAACGGCAAGTGAAATGAGCGAAATATTAGCTGTGTAAAATACAGCGATTATTATAATTGCCCCGATGTCGTCAAAAATAGCCAGAGAGGTGAGAAATATTTTAATGCTGACCGGTACCCTGGAGCCCAATAATGATAACACGCCGAGTGCAAATGCGATATCCGTTGCCGCCGGAATGGCCCAGCCTTTCAACGATGACGGATCGGAAATGTTAAAATAGATGTAAATTAAAGCAGGAACCGCCATTCCACCGATTGCTCCGATACCGGGTAAGAGAATATTTTTTTTATCGGACAGCTCACCTTCGATAAGTTCTCTTTTCAGTTCCATGCCCACCAGAAAAAAGAAAACGGTCATTAACCCGTCATTGATCCAGAGTAACAACGGCTTTGCGATTTCCAGAGCCCCGATGCGAATCTCCACAGGGGTATCCAGAAGAAAATTATAATAGGACCGCAGGGGAGTATTGGCGAAAATTAAAGCAAGCACGGCCGAGATCATCAGAATTATTCCGCCGGCAGATTCAAGTTTGAAAAACTTCGATATAAACGATTCCTGAGTATTGTTCATTTTCTTTACCTGCAGTTTTTATTGAAATATAATATATTTAACCGATATTTTTTGGAGAATTCAATTTTTTTTCCAATGATGATATTAACGAAAAATTCTGATTTCAGATAATGACCGACTGCCGCTGTTACCCGATCGATTCGCGTTTGTTCAGCCGGAATCATCTGACGGACAGGAATATTACCACTACACCGTACCCAGTCACAAAGCCGGTATAAAGTGCCGCCGGGCCGAAGTCGGTTGCCACTTCAGTAATCAGTATAAAACTGAGGGCTGCAGGAAAAAGCAGTCTCCGGTTCATTATTCATTAGTCAGGCTATTGCTTTCCCGTGGGGTTTTATTCGGATTTAACAACCCACTCCCGGTGGTATTTTTCAAAAAGATTCCGTTTCCGGAAAACGATGTTTGTATCCACTTCGGCCAGTCCGTTTTTAATCAGGTGCGCATTTAAAAAAGTACGGTTGTCAAGGTACACATACCAGCCGCCGTTTGTGTTCGGATCGGCGCGCCGAAAAATTCGCCGACCTTTTGTTTTCCTGCGCAACCATTCCAGTGCCTGCCGTTCATTTCCCTTTTTTATTCGTATGCCGAGCAGATTTAACCTCTGCCCGTCACTGAGCAGTAGACAGTCTCCGCTGATCACGTCCTTAACGCTGAAATATTCTTCGCGCTGGGAGGAACGCCGGTTTATTTTCGAACCGAAATTGTTTTTAATTGCGTCGCTTTTACGGATTACCCTGACCGGGTCGTGAAAAACATAGGGCAGTTTTTTGAACCGATCCGTTTCCGGTACGGATTCGGAAAAATGAAATTGAATCGAACTGTCCGAAAACAAATCAGGATTATCGGCGCACAGTTTATTACGGATCACGGATTCATATTCGGTGCAGATTTCAAATCCGATGCTGTTGCGCCGCAATTCCATCGCTGCCAATGTTGTCGTGCCGCTGCCCAGAAAAGGATCGAGCACGGTATCGCCGTTGAAGCTAAACATTTTAATCAACCGGCGCGGCAGTTCCACCGGGAAGGTGGCCAGGTGCTGTTTCTGTTTTTCCCCGGGAAATGTCCAGTGACCGCTGAAATACCGGTTCCATTCTTCCGTGCTCAGTCGGGATGCCTGTTTGATTTCGGCGGGTACCGGATGTGCATTGCCCGGTTTTTTGAAGATCAGGATGAATTCGTAGTCAAGTTTCAGGATACCGTTGCGCGGAAAAGGAAATGAGCCCATGATCGTGGCCCCGCCGCTGGTGTTCATATTGGTTTTTTTCTGCCAGATAACGGCCCCCATGTAATCCAGCCCGATGGTTTCACAGAAACGAATG
>JAJRVZ010000036.1 GCA_024277055.1 Calditrichota bacterium | reverse complement strand
GTATCGGTCATGACCGTTCCGCTGACGACGACAGACTCTCCGATCAGACCCGAATTTCCGTCACCGTAGGGAGTGAACTGTACATCTTTAATACTGATCGGCCCGTCGTGAACGGAATAAAAATACTGGATAATACTCGTATCGCCGGGTGCCTGCGATGTATGCGTGTCGTTGTCCACCGCTTCGAGATAGAAGCGAACGAATGACTGATCCGGCTGCGGCGGTATCGATGCCGTATAAACCGAATCCGAAGTTGTCATCGGTATTGAGGAATAGGCCCCGTAATCCACGCTGTACCACAGGGTAACACTGACGACGGTTCCGTTGCGGTCGGTTACGGTGGCATTCACATTTACCGGGCGATTGGAGGCCGGCAGTTTCGGGCTGAAGTCTACATTGCTGAAATTCGGTGGAGAAGTAAGTTCCTCTATCCAGGTCGTGTAACGGGGATTAACAGTGTAATTATTATTTCTTCCCCGAACATAGCCTTTTACATTTATCAGTGAATTATTAGGGGGATAAGAATACAGGCCCCCGCTTATTGAATCGAACATAACGCTGTACCAGTCATCTATGGATACATCACCGCTGCCGTCATTTATCAGGCAGGTATTGCTGGGGGCGCTGTTATTCAAAACGATAGCGTCGCGGATAAATACATTCACATGTTCCCATTGCTCTCCGGCTGCATTGCTGCCCAGATCTCCCGTTGTTACGGTATCCGGCGCCGGCAAGGCTACTCCCTCATTGAGAAGTACCGGGTAGTGTTCCGGGGCATTCAGCAAAATAGCCAATTGGGTATCGTTCTGAAATTCTTCAACCACGCCGGTGAAATAATATTCATCACCCTGCAGTACAAATCCCATGCCGGTATTGAAGTTATCGCCGGTTGTATCATGCTGAATGATTTCCAATCCACTCCAGGGCCCCCCGACACCGTCGGTAATAAGAAAAGCCCAGCGGGTAGCACCGGCCCAGATCTCTTTTACTTTGCTGACTGCTATACCCCGCACAACAACCGTATCGCCGAGCAAGGGAGATGATTCCGCGCTGGCGGTGTCCGGTACGAACTGAATATCATGTATGGATACCGTGTCATAAACCGCTGTCTGCGCCATCAGCGCCACCGGCAACATTAACGCCAAAACCATTAACATTTTTCTCATGGTACATCCTCCTTATTAAAACCCTATCTATCGTAAATGTCATTCTGACCGGTGTCGTCCCTTTCGCGCAAAATAAGAAATTATTTAATCACTGCGAACTTTCCCTTTTGAATTCCGCCGTTTTTCAAATCCTTCACGGTAAAAAGGTACAACCCCGTTGCAATGGCCTGGTCGTCCGCGGTAACCAGGTCCCAGGCATGCTCTCCGCCGGCCATAACCCGGTTACTGCCGGAAAATTTATCAAACCATTGAATATCTCCTCCGCTGTAATTCGAGCGGTGCCTGAAACTGTCCACCAGATCACCGGCAAGCGTGTATATCCGTATTTCGCAGTCTGCCGGCAGGTTGTAAAAATAGATCTTGCGCTGTCTTTCAAAATCCCCGTCCCAAACGGCATGCACCCGGTAAGGATTCGGATATACCCCCACTTTTTGCTGCTGTTTTTCATTGGGAGGGGTGCCGGGAAAAGTATAGGTTGCATTTTTCAGACTGCTGCTTTCCAGGCTGGAAAGGTTGATGGAGGCATCACCGCTGTCGAATGCCGTCACGGCGAACGTATATTGCCAACCGTTTATCAGGCGGTCAAAATTTTTGAAATATTTATAGGTAATCGTGTCGGCGGCGCCGCTTGAAGGATTGCGAATAATTTCAGAAAAAGGCTGGTCCAGGATTATTGAATCCAGGCCGGTATCATACCCGATGCCGTCAACTATGTCATATTCACCGACCAGACGCATGGAACTGAGCAATCCTGCCCCCTGAAAGTCATCACCCAGTTTGGAACGGTAGATCCGGTAACCTTCAAAATCCCGGTATCCGGTGATCAGGTCGCGGGATCGTTCGGAAATATCATCCCAGTAAAGCGTGACTTTACCGCTGGAAGGTACCACCTTCAGGTTCGGCGGCGCCGGCGGTGTGGGAAGTACGTAACGGGTCAATTGTCCGTTACCGTCCAGGTCTTCCGTCGAATCGGTTCCTACAAAATCAAGCAACCCGTTGCGGTTCTTATCTTCTCCGAAATAAGCCGTTGCAGCCCAATCCGAATTTACAACCAGGTCGTAACGCGAGGCATCCGTATCTTCTATTCGCGGATCGCTGCCGCTTTTGGGTGCACATACCATGGCAAATACGATATTTATCGATTCACCCGGCTGAACCGTTCGAAAGGGACCGGTAGAAAGAAAAGACATGCGATTTCCGGGCGTTCGCAATACATTCTGCTGATAAAAGGATTCTTCCATGCTGCTTTTCATGCGTTCATAGCGCTCATCATCCGTATTCGGACTCACGAGTGCGTCATCTCCGCTGCTGTTACGATAGGTCCACCAGTCGAAAAATTAATTCGGTACATATTGAGCCCCGTCGGATTCCTGGCCGCCGAGTAAACGAATGGCAACATAACTGTCCGAAGTACCGGGCGGATCACCGTCGTAATCGTAGGCGTATATCATGTGCAGATCTTCCATTTTGCCGGAACCTCCATGTCGGTAAAACGGACTTCCGACCCGTGGCGGCGTCAGATTCGTATTGCGTACGACGAGATCGGCCCACATGCCGACATACAGACTGTCGAACGGCACATCGGTCACATTGGTAATGGTGTAATTAAAAATGACGAAATCATCGGCAAAGGGAAAATCCCAGGCATAGGTTTCCATGTGTACGGCAATGCCAAGCGGGTTATGATCCGGTATTTGTATGGTTGTCCCGGGAACCGTCGTGTTTGTATCGGTAAAATCGGCGACAAAGTCCTGGTGACTTACCGCGAAATCCGGATCGTAGAAGGGACTGTCGGCATAGGTTGAACGCTCTATGGTTACATCTTTTTCTGCAGCGGTGAATTCAAATCCCCCGCCGAGATCACTAACGCTCCCATACTCAACGGCACCGGTGCTGACCCGTACAAAACCGTCTTTAATCGCGCCGATCCACAAACCGCCCAGATACAGATGCTCAACGCCGGAATCTTTGGGATACTCGCAGGACGGTTGATCGGGAAAAGCCCAGGCATGACCGAAAGTACCGAAATTGGAAATCGTCATGCCGATATTTCCTACAGTAGTATATTTGGATTGGTCGTCAACATACGGGCGCTGTAATTGCTGCGCAGGCAAATACGAAAAAACAAACAGATATATAAAAATGAACCGGAGTATGAATTTCCCTTTAATAGCGTATTCTTCCTTTCTAATGGGCTGAAAATATAAGAACGGGGTCAGATAAAGGCAAACATTTATCATCCTATTTTTACCGGGATCGAAATAAAAACCGCAGCATAAGATGCTTTTCCCGTTTTGTTTTAAGTAATTGATAAAAAGTGTAAATTCTTCTTTTAATACAGGAAATTAAAATGGAAAACTTATTTAAAGAGACTTTTCGGGTTCGGGCCTATGAAATTAATCCGAAAGGCCGGGCCGGTATTCAAACAATTTGCAATTATTTGCAGGAAATCGCCGGAAACCATGCCACTGCGCTGGGCGTTGGCGTTGAACAGCTATTCCCCAGGGGATTAACATGGGTACTGTCGCGCCTGCATGTAAAAATGGATCGCTATCCTGCGTGGAGAGAAAATGTAACTATTACCACATGGCCTTCCATGCTGAAGGGAATGTTTGCCATTCGTGATTTTGAGATTCGTAACGCCAAAGATGACCTGATCGGCACAGCGACAACCTCATGGATGCTGCTGGATATTAAAAAACGAAAACCGGTACCCATGCCGGATTTCATTGCCGCCATTTCCCTACCGCAGACTGATCCCGTCCTTCCTCATGAATTCGATAAACTGGCGGTTTTGCAAAAAACCGATTCTGAGCGCTCTTTTACCGTGCGCCTCAGTGACCTCGATATCAACGAACATGTCAATAACGTCACGTTTATTGAATGGGCCGTTGAGGCGGTGCCGGGAAATATTCAGCGATCGCATTTTCCGGCTGAACTTCAAATCAGCTTCCAGGCCGAAAGCCGTTTCGGTGACCGCATTATTTCTAAAATTGAAATGATTGAATCAGATAAATCCATACGGTTTTTTCACAGCCTGTGCAGGGAAAAAGATGGAAAAGAAGTTGCAACGGCCATGACCCACTGGTGTGCGGACTGATTCGACAAGTAAATACTCTTAAATTCTGCTCAGTCACCAGCCGTCTGCGGGAATTTTGAAACAGTCTTCCGGGAAAAATTATCGGCCTGGAAGGGTTACTTAAGTTGTTAGAATTTTTTCCTGCAGCCACTGCTCCAGCATTGGTATCAAATTATTATAATCATAATACCGCTCCGCCCTGTTGCGCGCCCTTCTGCCCATTTCTGAAATTTCATCCGGATTCTGCAGCAGTGCAAGAATCGCTGTACCCAGAATATCCGGGTCGCGTTCGGTTAAGATTCCGCTGCCGCCGGCAATGATGGAACCTACTCCGCCGCCGGAATAGGCAACCGGCGGTGTTCCGGCCGCCAGGGCTTCCGCATATATAATACCGAAATGCTCTTTCTTTTCAGGAGCCGCGGTCAGCAGGGTCGCGGCATTGATCAGTTGTGCTTTGTCTTCAGCGGGTACAAATCCCAGGAATCGTCCCCGGCTGCCCAGTTTATGCTCCAGCTGTGAGCGCAGCTCACCATCCCCGATAAAAATTATTTGCGCAGTATCTGAAAAATACCGTGCAGCTTTCACTACATTCTGCGGCCCCTTCGATGCAGTAAGAGCGCCGGGGCAAATTACATATTTTTCCGGCAGATGGTATTTTTCCCGAATGCCGTTCACATTTTCCGGGTGAAATTCCTGTAAATCCACGCCGCAGGGTAAAATCAGGAATTTATTTTCAGGCAGGCTGAGTAACGGCTGCACCAGTTCGTCTTTTACGTATTCCGTCGTAACCATGATTCCGTCCGCCGCCGACAAGGCTTTTTCAATCTCCGTCCACAACCGGTCATCATACAATCCTTCATGCCGCGGTTCAATGCCCGTTCCGTGTACAAAAACCACGAATGGTTTTCCGATTTTTTCCGCCGCCCGGTGTGTGGCAACGGCACTCAGGTTGGCATGATGCCCGATTAAAATATCGGCATCGGCTGCATGCTGAAGAACCGCGTTGACATAATCGGGGATATAGGCCTCTGCTTCTTCATATGCCATTCTTGCCACCTGTTTCTGATTATCACCCCCCGGCAAAAACTCGTGTACCGGGGTAACCGGACTGTGCAGCTCAATGTTAATATTTTCGGCATTGATTACACTTTGCCTGTTTCCGGGATGCAGGAAAATTATTTCATGTCCGTTTTTTATCAAATGCCGTGCATGCTGACGCGCCACCTCTCCGCTGCCGCGCCCCCTGTTCAATAAAATAATTGCTATCTTCACTCGATTGCTTCCGTTTCTTTTTGCTGATCCATATTTATTCTTCCGATAAAAGTCTTACCCGCCTCAACTGTAAAATCAGGTTTCAGCGATTGTCCGGAGAAAGCGTCGGAAACGTCCTCCGCCGGAAACCGGATGAGTTTATTCAATTCAACTGTTTCGTCACTGTTGTTTATTACGATAAGAAATTTTTGCCGGCTGTTTTCCCGAAAATACACATAAACATTATTTGATGGTGGATAGTGAATCAACCGACCGGATTGCAGGGCGGAATTTTCCTTCCGCAGCTGCAACAATTTTCGTACATAATTAAATATATCCTGCTCCCGGTCCGTTCGTCCCGAATCCGTGAAGGCATTATGATCGCTTCCAGTAATACCCCCTGGAAAATCGGTGCGAATTTGTCCGTGGTCATCGCCGCCACCGGACAAACCGATTTCAGTTCCATAGTACAGCTGCGGTATTCCCCGTGTGGTTAACAGCAGCGTCAGTACACGTTTAAATTTATCCACATCACCGTTTACGTTATCCATCAACCGGCGTGTATCGTGATTATCCGCAAAAATCAGTAACTTTTCGGGACAGGGATATAAGAAATCACGGCTCAGGAAGTTATACACCTGCCAGATATCTTCCCCACGACCGAAAACCCTGCCGAAAGCTTCAAAAAGACCGAAGTCCGTAACGGATGGTAAATTCGTATCCGGCAGGCGATTGAAAAAATTGTTCTTTTGAAACAGGGCCAGGTGCGCCGGATCGTGTATCCAGACCTCGCCGACAATGTTGAAATCAGGATATTCTTCAAATACAGTCCTTGCCCATTTCGCAAGAAATTCCGGATCGACGTATGGATAGGTATCCTCCCGGATTCCATCGACGCCGCTGAACTCGATCCACCAGATGGTATTTTGAATCAGGTAGCGGGCCAGCAGCGGATTGCGTTGATTCAGATCGGGCATTTCATCCACATACCAGCCGTCGGTAATCAGTTTAAGGGCTGATTTGTCCGCATGGGGATCCCCGATCACCTCTTTGATATGAATGGCGTACAGGTGGTTCTCCAGTGTACCGTTAAACCAGGCGGAATCGGGTTCGTTTTCCGCCCAGATATGATTGCGGCCGATATGATTGCTGACATGATCCATGATCACTTTCAGGCCGCGTGCGTGAGCCTCGTCAACCAATTTTTTGTACAGCTGATTGTCTCCCAGGCGGGGATCAATTCTGTATAAATCCGTCGCTGCAAATCCGTGATACGAAATACCCATGTTATTTTCCAGCAAAGGATTGATCCAGATAGTAGTTATTCCCAGGTTTTTCAAATAATCAAGTTTGCTGATAATACCGGCAATATCCCCGCCGTGACGTCCGAGCATGCTACCCGGGTTGTATCCGTCAATCATTCCTTCTACGGAATCATTTGTGCTGTCTCCGTTGCAAAACCTGTCCGGTGTAATCAGATATACAACGTCTCTGTTGTCGAATCCCTGCTGGCCCCTGCGGATTTTTCGCCTGCGCAGCACCGGGAACCTGCTTGTTAGTGTCTTACCGTTCCTTTCAAATTTCAGATTGAAAACACCAGCCGCAAATCCATCGTTAATGCGAATATCAACGAAAAAATAGTTTCCGTTTGCGGAATATTTAATCTTACCGATCTGCAATTCCGGTTTATCACAACTTACCCGCACACTGTCAAGATTCTCACCGTAAACCAGCAGGGTAATATGCTTCATCTTCATACCGGTCCACCAATTCGGTGGTTCGATACGATTAATTTTAAATTGTGCGAAAGAAACCGAAGTAACAAATAATATAACGAGGATTACTTTTTTCACAACTATTCTCCGCTATGCACGCAGCATTTCCTAGTAATTGGTGGTATGCTTCCAGTAGTCTTCAATGATTTGTTCCGCAAGATTCTGAAAATCCGTGTTGCTGTCAACATCGATCCAGTTTATCCGTTCATCACGCCGGAACCAGGTCATTTGGCGTTTTGCATATCTTCTGGAATTCTGCTGGATACGGCTGACCATTTCTTCATAGGGATAGTTTTCATTCAGATACTCGAAAATTTCCCGGTAGCCCACCGTTCGCATAGCATTCAGTTTTGGTGAATAGCCCATTTTTTTCAACTTGACAACCTCGGCCAGCAATCCCTTTTCGAGCATTTCTTCAACCCGCTGGTTGATCCGTTCATACAGCAACTTTCTGTCCGTGCGCAAACCGTAAAGCAGGGGAAAAATATCGGCCGCCTGTTCCTGTTGTTTCTGTAATTCGGAAAGCCGGTCTCCGGTAACCAGGTAAACTTCCAGGCCCCGCAAAATTCTCTGTTTGTCGTTCAACTCAAGTCTTTCAGCCAGTACCGGATCAACCTTTTGCAGTTCTGCATAAAGTTTCTCCACTCCTTCATTAAGCAATCTTTTCCGCAGGGCGCGGCGAATTTTGTCATCTCGAATTTCGATATTCACCAGTCCGTCGACAAGGGCGCGAACGTAAAGACCTGATCCCCCGACGACCAGCGGCACCCTTTGACGTTTAACAATTTCGGTAATGCGCATCCGAGCCAGCCTGCTGAACTGTCCGGCACTGAAATACTCATCCGGCCTCAGGAAATCCACAAAATGATGCCGGATTGCCACCAGTACATTTTTGTCCGGTTTTGCCGTTCCGATATCAAGAAACCGGTAAAGTTGCCGGGAATCGGCGGAAATGATCTCTACCGGCAATTTACGGGCAATCAAGGTGGACAAATAGGTTTTACCGATTCCGGTGGGTCCTACGAGAATCGGCACCACCGGTTTTTCAAGTGATACGTTTGAATTTTCGATCGAACTCCTCCAGATCCATTGTGATAATTACGGGTCGCCCATGCGGACAGAAATAGGGTGACTCACAGGCAAACAATTGATCTACCAGCGCATGCATTTGCTGCTGGGTAAGTCGCTCACCGGATTTGATGGCGTTTTTACACGAAAAGGCCGCAGCCATCTTTTCATTGGCGTCAAAATTACGTTCCGGGCTTTCTCGGTAATAGTCCAGAATATCCAGTAACACCTGCGCTTCCCGCCCTACTTTCACTTCGGACGGAATGACATCGATTATTATGGTATTGCCGCTGAATTCCCGAATACCAAAACCGATACGATCCAGGGCCGTGCCGAGTTCCTGGTAAATCAGAAAGTCATCGGGAGAAAGTTCCAGGGTCTGCGGAAACAGCAATTGCTGTCCGAAAATTTCCTCGCCCTGCTGCAGGCTGCGCAGAATACGTTCGAACAAAATGCGTTCGTGGGCGACATGCTGATCGATGATAACAATTCCGCTTTTAATTTCCGAAACAATATAGCGGTTATGAATCTGCCAGAAGCGGACTTCAACATCATTTTCGACCGGCGGCACCGTTTCATCTCTTTTTTGCTCAACATTTCCGGAATCGGCTGATGCCTCCTGCCCGAAGTATACGAGACTGAGCTGTTGTCCAGCGCCGCGGGACATATATTTCTGGGAATGCTTTATTTCCGCCGCCAGGTCCCGTGTTTCCTGTTCCGTGCGGTCGAACCGGGCCATAAAGGTATCCGGGTTTTCCGCACCCATTTTCGGAACCACTTCAGGAATATTCAAGGCTTTTCGAACGGAAGTCAGAAAAAAATAGTAAAGGCTGCGGTCGTTTGAAAAGCGAACTTCCATTTTTGTGGGATGCACATTGATATCGGCCAGTTTCGGGTCCATTTCAAGAAACAGGCAATAGGTAGGAAACTCCCCCGGACCTACTAAATTGCCATAGCCCTGGAAAACGGCATGGTTCAGGGCCTTGTCCTGTATCGGCCGGCCGTTCAGAAAAAGAAATTGATTGCCCCTGGTTCGCCTCACTTTGTCCGGTTTGCTGATGAAGCCGGATAGTTCAATGCCTCCGAGGCTTTCATTCAGTTTAATAAAATGCGGGAAAGATTCTTCACCGAATACATTTTTTACACGTTGTTCAATATTTCCCGCCGGCAGCTGGTAAATCCGGTTATCATCCGCGAATACTTCAAAATGGATATGGGGATAAGCAAGGAAAAAACGTTTCATAATTGCCAGTATCTGCTGCAATTCCGCATTATCCGAGCGCATGAAATTACGCCTGGCCGGGGTATTGAAAAAAATATTCTTTACACTGATATTGGTTCCTGCGGGACAGGCGGTTTTTTTCAGAGGCTTTTTGTTTCCGCCTTCCATGACCAGCAAATTACCGACGGAATCCTGTTCCGTCCGTGATTTAACTTCAATCTGTGAAACCGATGCGATACTGGGCAACGCCTCCCCCCGGAACCCCAGCGTTTCGATCGCCAGCAAATCCCGATCGGAGATAATTTTGCTGGTGGCATGTCGTTCAAATGCCAGCTGCAGATTCTGTTCGTCCATGCCGCAACCGTTATCAATCACCTGTATCAGTTGTTTCCCGCTCTTCTTCAAAACCAGCGTTATTTTATTCGCATCCGCATCGATGGCGTTTTCCACCAGTTCTTTCACCACGGATGCCGGTCGTTCCACAACTTCGCCGGCAGCAATGCGATTGCTGATATGTTCCGGAAGAATGCGAATTTTCGTTTCTTTGTTCTCCATTTTCCCCATATTTTCTATTCTGAAACTCAGAATTTAGCAAATGTATCGTATCTTCGGAAATTAATTTTCACCGCAAATATACAGTTATCTTCAAAATAAAAAAACCGCCGAACGGAAGCGCGGCGGTTTAGATTTTTATTTAATTTCCGTCAAATCAGGAACAGTGAAACCAGCACAAAAACCGGGATCAGGATCGGCAGCGAATATTTCAGTATATAACCGAAAAAACTCGGCATGGTTATGCCGGATTCTTCTGCGATGGATTTGACCATAAAATTGGGTGCATTGCCGATATAAGTGTTTGCTCCCATGAAAACGGCACCCACAGAAATACCTTTAAGCAGATTGATAAATTCCGGATACATAGCGTTTATAGTGCCTGCCGCAAATGCCGTGCGGATCATTTCCTCCGTTAACCCCAGCTTACCAAGCGCCGTATTGAAAAAAGTCAGATACGTCGGTGCGTTATCCAGAAACGATGAAAGTGCTCCGGTTACCCAGAAAAAATGGTCCGGCGTTTCCACGGCCTTGATCAATGGTGCCATGGCGCCGTGCTCACCGGCCTTTAAGATGGCCAGGGCCGGAATAATGGTCATAAAAATGCCTGCAAAAAGATAGGCTACTTCTTTAATGGGAAACCAGGTGAATTCGTTTTGTTCCCTGTTGTACATCGGTGTTATTCGCCAGGATACAATTCCTATAATTACTATCCATATATCACGAATAATATTCTGCAGCTGCATGTGGATTCCGAGTACCGTCACCTCTCCGAGATGGGCGATTCCACTGAACAATACACCGCCGACTACGCAGGCCAGGAAAAGAAAATTGATCGCACCTTTTATACGCACAGGTTCTTTTTCCGTTTGGGTGTCTTCCACGATATCTTCTTTACGGTATAACAGACTGTCCCAGATGTAGAATATCACAAGAAGAATAACCGAAGCGAAAGCCATATCCGGGAACAAATTCATGGTCCAGAAAAAACTGACTCCGTGGAGAAAGCCTAGAAACAGCGGCGGATCGCCTAGCGGCGTTAAAGAGCCCCCGATATTGGCCACCAGAAAAATAAAAAATATTACCAGATGCACTTTATTTTTTCTGTTTGCGTTCGCCCGTAACAGGGGACGGATCATAATCATCGCCGCACCCGTGGTGCCGACCCATGAGGCCAGCAACGTGCCGATGAGAATAATAATTACATTGGTCAGAGGTTTTCCCTGAATTTTACCGGTAACGAGTATTCCTCCGGCAATTGTGTATAAACCCCACAGCAGTATGATGAAGGGAATATAATCAAGTAAATAGATATGTAATATTTCGTGTACCGCATGACCCTGGTAGGCAAACAGAAACGGTACGGCAAAAGCCAGCGCCCAAGCCGCTGAGATTTTAGGAAAGTGATGGTGCCAGAAATGAGGTGCGATCAGCGGAAACACTGCAATAGACAGCAAAATACCCGCGAACGGTATTACACTCCATAAGGGAAGCTGTGCCCCCAAACCTCCTTCTGCATTTTCTCCTGCAAAAAGTAAACTTCCCGGCATCAAGGCCGGCAGGATTACCAGACCTATCAATAAAATCCATATCAGTTTTCTGGAATTGTTCATCGTTTTGTCTCCTGTTGAGGGGAATATTATCGGAATGCGGTTGAAGATATTTAATTGTTTTCAGTTAGTTCCGTTACGGTTTTGTATTTCTGTTTGAATCTCTTGTCGATGGTAAACACAACAACCTGGTGATCCCGGGAAAGTGTGTCCAGTATATCGTTGACTTTGGAAAGCCGGTAATCATCACAATTCACGAAAGGATCATCCAGAAAAAACGGGAGTTTCGTATCTGCCGACAGGATTTCGGCAAATGCGAATCGGGCGGCCAGGTATATCTGGTCGCGCATTCCGAGACTAAGCCCGTTTTCGTTCACCAATTGGCCGTCATGATAGATTTTTATTTGAAACGCATCATCGATTTCAACTTTGAATCGATCGTGGTTGCTGATTCGTTCAAGATAGGAATTAATATGTTTCGTCAGTTTGTCTTTATAATTTATGTTGAATTCATTAATCGATTCTTCAAGAGTATTAATCACCAGCGCCAGTGCGGATTTTTTCAAATTCAAATACTCGATTCTTTCCTCCAGCTGCGCCAAGTCTTCAATGAGCCGTTCCATCTCGATATCTTCCTTGCCTTCCATACGGGCCTTAATCAATTTCTTTTCTTCGAGCAATTTTCTCTTTTCATTTATTTCTTCACCGAGGGAATCGATTTTACTCTCCACCTGCTGAATCGTGCGGTTTAATTCCTCCGGTTTCTCAAGAAGTCCGTCAAATTCAGGATACCGGTCCAGCGTCGCGGCAATTTTCTGATGCAGGTCGGATATTTTGCCTACCAGTTCATTATCGCGTCCTTCCAGGTATTCTTTCCTTTTATGGGTATCGAGGGCCTGCTTTTTTATTTCTATTTTGTTTTGTAATTCAGTCAACCGGCTGAGTTTGGCTTCAATATCCGGACTGGCAATATCGAGAATATCCTGATATTTCGTTTCCAGTTTAAACAACTTTCCCTGAATCTCCGGGGAGTTCAGCTGTCCTAAAATAAATTTTTCCTTGGCCAGCCATTCTCTTTGTGATTCTTTCAGTGCTTCATATTTTTTGTATTCATCCCGATGAAAAACGATATTGTCCAGATTCGGGATGTTGTAATACTTCGCCCCGAATTTTTCTATCTCCGAATCCATATATGCGATATCGTTCTTTTTCACCTGACGTTGCAATTCATAATTCTGCAATTCTCTTCGCGCAGGCTGCACAACGATCAGTTGGATTACGGCGAATGCGAGCATAAAAACGGAAAGTCCCGCCGCAAGTGCATAAGTTTGCAGACCGTCGCTCCAATACAAGGCGACGGCAATGGCGAAGCTTATAACCGCAGCAATGCTGTAGTATGTCAATTTCTTTGTTTTTCCCGATTTCAATAAATTGAAACTGCCTTCATCCATTTCCTTGATTTTTGCCCTGGCTGCTTCCCGTTGCTGTAAGAGATCGCTGTATTTCTGCAAATTTGAGATCAGTTCGGGGCCATAGTCACTGTAAATGCTGTATTTCGCTTTCATCATTTCTTCGATTTCTTCCCGGCGGCGCGCTACCTGACGCAATTCTTCTTCCAACTGGTTACGGGTCATTATCAGGTCCAGCCACCGGTTTACGTCATCCTGGACCTCTTCGACCTGCAATTCCTGCAGATTACTGAATTCTGATTCCATCTGCCTTTGCAGGTCTTCAATCTCTTTCTCTATCCGGAGAATAACATTACGCTGTTCAAAAATTTCGTTGTGCGTATCTTTCAGTTGTGATTCTTCCTGAATCCTGTCGCAGAGAGTTTCAAGGGCGTTCATTTTCTGTTCTTCCACTCCGAGTGCCTGCTCCAGTTCTTTCAGGCTCGATTCCAGTCGTTCTATTTCTTCCTGTACGGTTGTCTGCCCACGAAAGGATTTCTTTAAATCGCTGAGTATCTGCTTTTTTTCCTTGTACCGTTTTTGATACTTTTCAAGCACACCGGGCCGGGTATGGTTGTCACGGTTTATCGGCTGCCCGTCACTGGTGATCCGGAAATAGTCTTCAACCGAACCATTCAGAATTTCATCAAAATAAGTTTCCTGCGTACCGGTGAACAGTTTTTTCAGACTGGCCGGAACCGTGACCCCCAGCTGTTCCTGTCCGATGAAGGTCGTATTTTGAAAAACCTCATAGTCATTTATGGGAAGAAACTCAGCCAGTAATTTTAAATAGGGACGCTCTCCGCGGGCTCCCGCACGATCCCTGTCGGAAAACACCGGTTTTTCCCTGCCATTCTCAATCAAAGCGCATCCAACGATGTCCGTTGCAAAATCGCGTTCAATTAACAATCGTCTGCCGCCGGCTTCCAGCGTTACACTTCCGGTTGAGAAACCGTTGCCGTGCCAGGGACGGAATTTGTCTTTCACACTTTCCGGAATACCGAATAAAACGGCGAGAAGCGCCTGCATAATGGTCGATTTTCCACTTTCATTCGGACCGAAGATTACCTGAACCCCTTCGCTTTCAAAATCAATTTCAAGTGGTTTGACGAATTTTCCGAATCCTTCTATTCTCAGATGGAGTACTTTCATCTTACCTGATCCTGTCCGATGAAACAAAACGCATTAATCCCAATTTAAAGGCCTGCTCGATCAGTTCTTTCTGTTTGCTGTTTTCTGCCTGTTTCATCTTTTCTTCCAACTTTCGAACAAAAATCCCCCGAACAGTGCGCTCATTTCGAAGGGATGAGAGTAGATTCTCGTTATAGATGGTGGTTTTATCAATGACTTTTATATAAAAGAATTCATCGGCAAGTTGGGCATGCAATTGGCTGGGTATCAGAACGAACGGAATCTCGCCCTCCAGTTGGACTCTTAAAAGCAATCGTGGATCCGCATACTGTTTTAAATAATTTACGAGTTGTTCACGGCTGCTGATTTGCTCTTTCTCAAGATTCACCGTTAATTGCATGAAATGCCTGCGGTTATACCCTTTCATCTCCTGCAATACCTGTACCGTACCGTTCTCCAATTGTACCACGGTAACCGCCCGTTCACCTTCATCTCCGAACTGAATGGGTTCCAGACTGCCGGCATAGGCAATATGCACGCCGTTGCGTTCAAAAAAAGCCGGCTGATGATAGTGGCCCAATGCTATGTAATGAAAACCGGTTTCGAACAATTTCTCCTTGTCCAGTGGAACTTCACGGCTTAAGAGTCCCCATTCCGGAAGTCCGCTGATGGAACCGTGCAGCATGGCAATGTGATAGCCGGGTAAATCTTCTTTCTGGAATTCGTCAAAAGGACTTTGCGACTGAAAGGTGAAGGCCATTCCATATACATGAACCTTCTCACCGTTCAGTTCAATACTGCGTTTTCTGCGCATATCGGGTGAGGTAACAAGATCAATACCACCGAAATCATCTCGCTTGTAGATACTGTTACCATAATGATAGCTGTCATGATTACCGGGGATATGAAACACGACTTTGCTGCTGCGGATGAGTCTGCGGATCTGTGCCCGTGCGAAATTCAGCGTATGCTCATCGGGGTTATGCTTGTCAAATAAATCCCCCGTGAAAAGCACCCCGTCGATATTATTATTTACTTCCAGACAATAGTTAATCACATCTGCAAAACTGTCCTCAATATCCTTCCTGCGCTGTTGCTGTTTTGCAGGATCATTAAGGAATGCGCTGCGCAATCCCAGATGTATGTCGGAAAGATGAACAAAGCGTATCACGGAAAATCAAACCCCTGGTAAAGTAGTCCGGACAGACCGGTCTCGGTCTTTCATCAAACGAGACTATATCTTTCTACGAAATCAGTCAGCCACTCTTTTATCTGATCACGAACATTGCGGTATACCTCGGATTTTTCGGCATCGCTGCCTCGTGCTTGAGCAGGGTCGGGAAAACTTTTATGGATTTTCGTATGACTTCCGTGAAATTCCGGACATTGTTCCCTTGCATCATCACACAGAGTGATCACAAAATCGAATTTCTGGTGAAAAAATTCATTGACCGATTTTGTTCTATGTTTCGAAATATCGATCCCGATCTCCATCATCACTTTAACCGCCCGCGAATCGAGCGATCGCGGTTTAATTCCCGCACTGAGCGCCTCTACCCGTTCAAAGGTCAACAGCTTTAAAAATGCTTCCGCCATCTGACTCCGTACTGAATTATCAGAACAGATTAATAGAATTCTTTTCATTTCTTCAATTCTCCGTCACTTTCCGTACACCGAATTTTAACTCTGCAGGATTTCCCTCACCAAATCAAATAATTTATGAATATTAAACGGTTTTGGCAAAAACCCGTTGGCACCCCGGGCCATTAATTCCTGAGTAACCTTTTGTTTACTGAATCCACTCGTAATGAGAATCTTCGCTTCGGAATTATCCGCTCTTATCTGTTCAAAAACTTCTTTCCCGCTTATTCCGGGCATAATTATATCCAGAATGATCAGATCGATATCCGATCTGTGTTCCTCGTAGATTTTCAGTCCTTCTTCACCGTTGGCAGCCAGCAGCACTTCATATTGCTTGTCGGTCAGTACGTCATTTAACAGATCCCTGATGATCGCTTCGTCATCAACTACGAGGATCTTTGTCTTTCCAGAATGCTTTTCCTGCAGCAATAATTCCATTTGCTCGCCTTCATGCCCCTCTTCAACTTCACATACGGGCAGGTAAATGAGAAACTTACTGCCGACGGTTTCCTGGCTTTCAACAAATACAAAGCCATTATGATTTTTAACGATGCCATAAACCATTGCCAGTCCGAGGCCGGTTCCCTTGTTCTGCTGCTTAGTTGTGAAAAACGGATCGAAAATTCGCTTGGCCACTTCCGCATTCATCCCAATGCCGGTATCTTCTATACTGATGCGCACATACCGTTCGTGATTGGTATTGTACTGCTGCAGTTGCGGTTCGTTCGCGGCAAATACACTAACCGTTTCAAAACGCAGTTTTCCACCGTCCGGCATGGCGTCCCGGGCATTTATGGCAATATTCATCAATACCTGCTGGAATTGCGTCACATCGACCTCTACACGATCCCTGCTTATATATTTCTTTTCTATGATAATACTCTTATCCAACGTTCTTGTCAGTACTCCGATCAGTGATTCAATGACTTCCGCAGGATTGATGACTTTTAATTGAAATTTTCCTTTCCGGGCGAATCCAAGCAATTTTGAAGTAAGATTTGCCCCTTCCTCGATTGCATATTCCATTTTCTGAAGGATTTCGTAAGCCTTGGTGTTTTTATCCGACTGCACCTTCAGAAACGAAGCATATCCTAACAGCCCGCTCAGAATATTGTTAAAATCATGGGCAATGCCGCCGGCAAGGGTGCCGAGACTCTCCATCTTCTGGGCCTGAAGCAATTGCTCCTCAAGTTTTCGGGTTTTGGTTATATCGATACCAAAATTCAGCGACATTTTGGAGTTATTCTTCGGATTGGGTATTTCCATTCCACTCCAGCGGATAACCCTTTTCTCGCCGGTTTTGCTTATCAGCTCAAAATCGGTCGGAATCGGGGATTTTGACTGTAGTTGTCTGCGCGATTTTTCCATTACCATATTATAATAGGCTTCATCCGGATATAGTTTTCGCAGGATATCGGGATCGCTCATCGCCTCTTCTTTGGAATAGCCGGTTACTTCAACGGATTTTCTGTTCCATAAGACGATTCTGTCATTTTCATCGATACCGTTGATAAGGATGCTGGCCTCGTCCAGAACATATTCCGACAGACTTTTCTGGTATTCCAGTTCCTGCTGAAGCCGCCGCGTATTGGATACGTCTTCGATAATACCTTCGATGATCATGCAGCCTTCCTGATCCTCGTAACAACGGCTGTTTTCATTGGTGTGGACGAGTTCGCCGTCTTTCCGTACCAGAACAGAGCGATAGTTTCTTACGATTCCCGTTTCCTTTAACAGCGCAAGGAATTTTTTCCGGTCTTCCGGATTGGAATACAGATCGTTTATCAGGTCTGTTTTCTGCAGCTCATCGATTGAATCAAATCCGAGCATTTCCAGAAATGCCCGGTTGGCGTACAGAACCTTTCCGTCTTCAGTAGTCCGGTAAATGCCGTTCAGGGCTTCGTCTATCAATTGCTGCATTTGACTGTCCGAACCGGTGGTTTCAGCTCCGCTTTGCTTATTTTCACT
>JAJRVZ010000035.1 GCA_024277055.1 Calditrichota bacterium | reverse complement strand
ATCTCATCAATAATGATCCAGCCGGGGTCTTTTGCGGATTCTTTTTCCACCAGCCCGGCCGCCCATATTCCTGCAACAAAGGCAACGACACTCACTATCAGCCAGCCTGTATTGCCGAGGGGCAGCAGCCGGTACAGAAGCAACGCCAGCAGGCTACCGGCGGTTCCGGGTGCATAGGGCATATAACCGATGCCGAATCCGGTGGCGATCCCGAAGGCGGTCATCCGTTTCAAAGATTTTACAGTCATGAAAACCGTTACCGGGTAAAAAAATTAATAGTACGTTTAACCAGTTCCAGAAGGTGTCCGCGGTTCTCGACAATATACTGAATACCCGTGTAAGCGGTCAAAAAGGTAACCAGCGACATGGAAACGGTGATCCAGTGCCACATGCCGGGCGGGTTTTCAACCGGTCGATAATATCCGGCATCGGGGATACACAGATAGATCAGCGTAACGAAAACAAAGGCCATTTGCAGAAAGGTTTTCCATTTGGCAAGGATGCTGGTTACAATGGATTTTCCGGTGTTCAGGGCGAAAATCCGCAAAAAGGTGATCAGAAAATCACGCGCGATAATAACGACGACCATCCAGGTATAAACAAGTCCGAGCAGGGCGAAAATAACAAACGCCGAAGAAATGAGCAGTTTATCGGCCAGGGGATCCATGAATTGCCCCCAGCGCGTTATTTCCTGCCGTTTGCGGGCAATATATCCGTCATACCAGTCTGTTGCGGAGGCGGCAAAAAACACGAACGTTCCCAGAATCCTGTATTCAACCAAATCCTGTATCATTAGCAGAAAGAAAACAGGGGTCAGCAGAATGCGCAATATGGTCAGTTGATTCGGTAAATTGAAATCCATAAATCGTATATTTCTGATCGCTTTGGTTTCGTTCAGTATTTTGCAGCGGCTATTCAGGTAAAATAAGAATTTTGAACCAGATTTTAAACAGGGGAAAAGAGAAAAAAGCGATCCTCCTGTAAATAAATGGCGGAAATAGAGATATGAGGGGATAAATCTGTAAAATTGCAGGGATATGTTCAGGTTTGTTTATAAACTTTCAGCCATAATTAATAAATAATCAAAAATAACTCAAAAAAAGGGTTGAGAGTATCTCAGTAATTTCCTTATATTTGAGTTTAATGTTTGTGAAAAGATATGCAAAATAAATATAAGATAAAAGGTTATGACAACACACAAGATCAAACAGGGCTATGACATCAAACTGGCAGGCAAAGCAGCGCCGGAAGTAACTGAAGCAAACCCTGCGAAACAGGTTGCCGTGCAACCACCCGATTTCCGCTGGCTGCGACCTCGTCTGACGGTTGAACCGGGAGACAGCGTCAGGATCGGTACAACATTGTTCGTTGACAAAGAGAATCCGGAAATAAAGTTCGTATCGCCCGCAAGCGGCAAGGTGGCGGCGGTAAACCGCGGGTTACGGCGCGCCATTATGGAAGTAGTTATCGATTCGGACGGCAAATGGGAGTCTGAAACCTTCGATATTTTCTCGGACGCTGAGATCGCTTCGTTATCCCGTGAAAAGGTCGTTGAACAACTGCTGAACAGCGGTTTGTGGCCCTATCTGCGGCAACGTCCGTTTTCCAAACCGGCCAATCCGGCGGACACACCGCGCGACATATTCATCAACGGAATGGACACTGCGCCGCTGGCCCCGGATGTGAATCTGCTGATGGAAGGACAGGAAGACGCTTTTCAGGCCGGAATAAATGTACTGCAGCGCCTGACGGAAGGGAAAATTTATTTATCCGTAAACGGTAATCTTCCGCTGTGCAATGCATTTGAAAAAGCGCAGGGCGTCGAAAAACACGGTTTTATCGGACCGCATCCCTCGGGAAACGTCAGCACACATATTTATAACATCGCCCCGTTCAAACGCGGTGATGTTTTATGGTTCCTTTCAGCGCCTGCGGTTGCCTGTATCGGACGCCTGTTTAAAGAAGGGAAAATTCCGGTTGAACGTATCGTTGCCGTTACCGGCTCGTCCGTTTCCGCGGAGAAACGGCGCTACTACAAGACAACGCTGGGAGCATCAATCCGGTCATTGGTTGAGGAGAAAACGATAAGGGATGAAGATGTCCGTTTTATCAGTGGAAACGTACTGACGGGACGTAAACTGGAACCTGCCGGGTTTGTCGGCTTTTATGATTATCAGCTGACCGTCATCCCGGAAGGGCATCAGCGGGAGTTCCTGGGCTGGATAAGTCCCGGTTTCAAAAAAGACAGTTTTTCGCGCACCTTTTTTTCTGCATTGTTTCCGCAGCGGGAATACGAACGCAGCACTTTGAAACACGGCGGCCTGCGGGCATTTGTACAGACCGGCGAATATGAAAAAGTAGTCCCGCTGGATATCTTACCCATGCATCTGGTTAAAAGTATAATCGCCGAAGATGTTGAAGAAATGGAAGGACTGGGCTTGCTGGATGTCGACCCGGAAGATTTTGCCCTGTGCAGTTATATCTGTCCTTCCAAAATCGATTTCGAAAGCTATATTGACAGGGGTCAGCACATGTGCTGGCTGGAAGGTTAAAACCCAAAAATAACGATAAGCGAGTTTTAGGAAAAGGAAGCAATACATTGAAGGCATTGCAGAGATTTTTTGAGAAAATAGCTCCTCAGTTCGAAAAGGGTGGACGCTTTGAAAAATTTTACCCGATTTTCGAAATGACGGATACCTTTTTGTTTACCACGCCGGAAACAACCGAACGTGGTCCGCATATCCGTGATCACCTGGATATGAAGCGCATGATGGTGATGGTTGTAATCGCCCTGTTACCGGCCTTTGTGGTTGGTACATATAATGTGGGGTTGCAGGCGAGTTTGGCAAAGGGCATTCAGGCAGGATTATGGGAAAATTTCTGGAGCGGCTTTTTAACCATTCTGCCCATCATTCTTGTTTCATATATCGTCGGTGGTTTCTGGGAAGTGTTGTTTGCGGTTACCCGTAAACATGAAATCAACGAAGGTTTTCTGGTAACCGGCATTCTATTCGCACTGGTGCTCCCGCCGACCATCCCGCTGTGGCAGGTCGCAGTCGGAATTACCTTCGGGGTCGTGATCGGTAAGGAAGTGTTCGGAGGCACAGGGATGAATATTCTGAATCCTGCACTGACCGCACGGGCGTTTATCTTCTTCGCCTTCCCGGGCAAAATATCGGGCGACCGCGTCTGGACGGCTATCGACTGGGCGAAAGACAGGCTGGTGGACGGTTATTCCGGTGCGACGCCTTTGCTGGTGGCTTCCAATGCCGCGCCGGGACAGAATGCTGTGGATGCCGTACATGCGGCCGGGTTCAGCTGGGACCAGATGTTCTACGGCCTGATACCGGGCAGTATCGGTGAGACTTCAACCCTGGCCATTCTGATCGGTGCGGCCATTCTGCTGATCACCGGTATCGGCAGCTGGCGGGTCATGCTGGCCACATTGATCGGCGGTTTCGGTATGGCCTGGATTATGAATATGGCAACCGGCGCCGGCAGCCCCGGAATTTTCAGCCTGCCGGCACATTACCACCTGGTCATGGGCGGCTTTGCCTTCGGACTGGTATTCATGGCAACGGACCCGGTTTCCGCATCCGGAACCAATACCGGCAAATGGATATACGGAATTCTGATCGGTGTGCTCGCCATTCTGGTACGAACGGTCAACCCGGCCTACCCTGAAGGGATGATGCTGGCAATTCTGTTTATGAACGTATTTTCACCGTTAATCGATTATTTTGTGGTGCGGGCCAATATCCGCAGGAGGTTGAGTCGTGCATAAAAACTCCTTCACCCTGTTTTTTGCGGCCATAGTTACAATTGTGTGCAGCTTGCTGCTGGCTGGTGCTGCAACCCTGCTGCGCGACCGGCAGCAGGAGAATGTCGAACTGGATAAACGAACCAATATTCTGGCTTCGGCCGGTATGACGGAAATAAACGGTAAGCCGTTGACGCGTGCCGACGTGTTACGGATATATGAAGAACAGATTCGGTCCATGGTTATTGATAAAAACGGAAATAAAACGGATAAATCCATTGACGAACTGGATCCCAAAGAAGATGGTGAATATTTACCTCTGTATTATTGCGTGAACAAGGATTCGATCGAATCGTATATTATTCCTATCTCCGGGAAAGGACTCTGGTCTACAATTTACGGATATCTTGCCATCGAGCCGGACGGTAAAACAGTGAAAGGTATTACCTTTTACCAGCACGGCGAAACACCGGGGCTGGGTGGTGAGATAGAAAAGGAGTGGTTTACCAATAATTTCAAAGGGAAACAGATCGTCGACGAACAGGGAAATCTGACTTCCATTACAGTTGTCAAAGGATCGGTAAAAGATAAGATTTCGGACGTCAGTAAACGGAAATACTATGTTGACGGCGTCAGTGGGGCTACCCTGACGGGTCGGGGACTTACGAAATTTTTAAAGGAAGATCTGGAAAAATACGAACCCTTTTTCAAAAAGATCAGAAAATAATAATAACTGGAGTTTAATATATGGGCAATACTGAAATAACGACCACCCCGGAACTGAAAGTTATTGATGCCAAGCCGAAGGAAAAGTTGTTTTCGCGCAAAAACAAACGGGCGCTGACCGATCCGTTATCCGATAACAACCCGATCACCCTGCAGGTACTGGGCATCTGTTCCGCACTGGCCGTAACCGTTCAGGTGAAGACCGCGCTGGTGATGTCGCTGGCAGTGATCTTTGTGGTTTCCCTGTCCAATGTCGTTATATCCATGATGCGAAAACAGATTCCGTCCAAAATACGCATTATTGTTGAACTGGCGGTGATTGCTACCCTGGTGATTCTGGTTGATCAGATACTGAAAGCCTATATGTACGATGTCAGCAAAAAACTGTCCGTTTTTGTCGGATTAATCATTACCAACTGTATCATCATGGGGCGTGCCGAGGCATTTGCCCTGCAGAATAAAGTCTGGCCGTCTTTTCTGGACGGATTGGGCAACGGACTGGGATACGGGCTGATTCTTACGGTTATCGCCTTTTTCCGGGAAATATTCGGAAGCGGCACGCTTTTGGGGTATCAGGTTGTTCCCCAGGCGCTGTATAACGCCGGTTACGAGAATATCGGTTTGATGGTGCTTTCACCCGGGGCATTCATATTGCTGGGGCTGATCGTGTGGGTGCAGCGCAGCATTACCAAAAAATATGTAGAATAGTCAGGAGTGAATTGTGGAGCATTATATAAGTCTCGCAGTCAAATCAATTTTTGTAGAAAACATTCTGCTGGCCTTTTTCCTGGGAATGTGTTCCTTTCTGGCCGTATCCAAAAAGGTTGAAACGGCGTTCGGATTGGGCTTTGCGGTTATTTTCGTCATGACCATAACCACCCCCGCCAACTGGGCGTTGCACGAATACCTGCTGAAGGATGGGGCGCTTTCCTGGGCGGGGTTGCCGGATGTTGATCTCAGTTTTCTGGGTTTTATTTCCTATATCGCCGTGATTGCAGCCATGGTGCAGCTGGTGGAAATGGTCATCGACCGTTTCAGTCCCGCCCTCTATACCGCACTGGGTATATTTCTTCCGTTAATTGCGGTAAATTGTGCGATCCTCGGCGCATCACTGTTTATGGTGGAACGGGAATACAACTTTACAGAATCCGCAGTATTTGGTTTTGGCAGCGGGGTCGGCTGGTTCCTGGCAATCGTAGCCATGGCGGCCATCCGCCAGAAACTGCGGTATTCCAATATTCCCGCCGGTTTGAAAGGTCTGGGTATTACCATGCTGTTGACCGGTTTGATGGCCATGGCCTTTATGAGTTTTTCCGGGATCAGCTTATAAAATACGGAGATTGAGTTTTGAATATCATCGGAACGCTTGCATTAAGTGTCGGTATTTTTACATCAACCATTCTGTTTTTGGTGCTTTTGTTAATTTATGCCGAGAAAAAACTGGTTAAACAGGGTAAAGTCAGGATCCTTATTAATGATGATGAGGAAAAAAGCCCGGAAGTCGACGCCGGCGGTACCCTGCTGAGTGTCCTGGCGTCCAACAATATTTTTCTGCCTTCGGCCTGCGGCGGCGGCGGAACCTGTGCCATGTGTACCTGCCAGGTGCTGGAAGGCGGCGGCGATATCCTGCCTACCGAAACGACACACATTAAGCGCCGCGAGCAAAAAGAACACTGGCGCCTTGCCTGTCAGGTGAAAGTAAAACAGGATATGAAAATCCGGATACCGGAACACATATTCGGGATCAAGAAATTTGAGTGTGAAGTCGTTTCGAATGATAATGTGGCCACGTTCATAAAGGAACTGAAACTGCAGCTGCCGCCGGGACAGCACATGGATTTCAAAGCCGGAGGTTATATTCAGATTTATATTCCGCCTTACGATTTGAAATATTCTGAATTCGATATCCAGGAAGAATACCGTCCCGACTGGGATAAATACCATTTGTGGGATCTGAAATCCTCAAACGATGAAGAAATATTCCGCGCCTATTCCATGGCCAATTATCCCGCGGAAGGCGACATCGTTATGCTGAACGTGCGTATTGCCACACCTCCGCCGGGAAAGGACGTCCCCCCCGGGATTGCATCTTCATATATTTTTAACCTGAAGCCGGGCGACAAAGTTACGGTAAGCGGCCCCTATGGTGAATTTTTTATAAAAGACACCGACCGCGAAATGATCTACATCGGCGGCGGAGCGGGAATGGCCCCGATGCGCAGCCATCTGTTCCACCTGTTCAAAACCCTTAAAACGAACAGGAAGGTAAGTTTCTTTTACGGTGCGCGTTCGGTTCGTGAAATGTTCTACCATGAGGAATTCCTGGAAATTGAAAAGCAGTTTCCTAATTTTACTTACACGGTTGCCCTTTCCGAGCCGTTGCCGGAAGACAACTGGACCGGCCCGACCGGTTTTATACACCAGGTGGTACAGGATACCTACTTGTGCAACCATCCCGACCCGGATGAGATCGAATATTACCTGTGCGGTCCGCCGATGATGATTGATGCCGTAAACCGCATGTTGTACAATATGGGTGTCGAAGAGGAAATGATCGCCTATGATGTGTTTGGTTAACAAAATCAGGACCGCGATTTTCAAGAGCAGCCTGGTGCTGCTCTTTTTTATTTTCAGCGGATGCAATTTGTTTGCTCCGCAGGAATGGGGCTGGCAGGGCAGTACGATGGGTACCACCTACCGCATCAGTATCTATTCCGTTTTCGATGGTGAAACACAGGCGGAGCAGCTGAAGGCTTCGGTGGATTCGGCGTTAACCGAACTCAACCGACAGATGTCAACCTATGACCCACAGAGCGAAATTTCCCGCTTTAACGGATATCATAAAACGGAACCGTTCCCGGTTTCCGAGGATTTTGCCAATGTTGTTCGCCTGGCACTCATGATTTATAAGGATTCGGGCGGCGCATTTGATATAACCGTAGGGCCGCTGGTAGACCTGTGGGGGTTCGGATCGAAAGGCAGGCGCTTTGAAAAACCGTCCCCGGAATCGATTTTGCGCGTTCTGCAATACACCGGCAGTCGCCATTTGAAAGTGACCCGGGAAAATCAGCTGATAAAGGCCGAACCTCAATTGCAGATAGACCTCAGCGCCATTGCCAAAGGTTTCGGGGTAGATGTGGTCGCCGGTATCTTACGTAAAAAAGGATTCAGTAATTTTCTGGTGGAGATCGGCGGTGAAGTTTTTGCAGCCGGAACCAATAAAGATAATAAACCCTGGCGCATCGGAATTGATCGGCCGGAGATGGGAAAAATGCCCGGAGAAGATTTTGCTGAAATTCTGCAGATCAGCGATAAGGCCATGGCTACATCCGGCGATTATCGCAATTATTTTGAAGTGGATGGCAAGTACTATTCACACTCCATTATCCCCCGTACCGGCTATCCGGTAAAACATAAGCTGGCCAGTGTCACGATTATTGCTCCGAACTGCATGCTCGCGGACGGGCTGGCAACGGCTATTATGGTTCTGGGTGTGGAGAAGGGGTTGCACCTGGCCGAAACGAAAACAGATGTTGAAGCCCTGCTGATCGAACGCCTGTCAAAACACGAATTCAGAGAATATTTCACCAGCGGTTTTAAAAAGTATCTGGATGTTAACTGAAAAGCACACCGAGAAAGCGGGTCGGATTCGGGACAGAGATTACTTAGTTCTCTGAAATTCGAAAACCGTCATAGGGCTGTTTGCGCGTAGGGTTGCCCAGCTGGGCGATAGTCGCCAGACCATCGGTATCGCCGCTGGGACAGACCTCTGCCTGTTTGGAAGGGCAGGCGCCACAGGACAGATCATCACCGTCTATTACGACTTCGCTGCCGCAGGATCCGGCCTTCAGTCCTTTCTGCTTGAAAATAATCCCGATGGAAAGCAGACTGAATGCCGCGCCGAAGACAGCGAGTACTAACAAGAATTCCATGTATATTCAACTCCGATCTTTTTCATTTGAAACGCTACTAAACTTACCAACAATTCCCGTAAAAGTTCAATTTATTTTATTCGGGATAACAGGATTTTTATAGTGGAAAAAGATAAGTTATTCATCAAATATTAAGAAGTGCCATTCCAATAGTTGACTTATTTTGTTACATATTAAATATACGTTAATCAGAAACGAATGACGACTTTGCCTGTCTGCCTGCCGGATGCCAGGTATTCGTGTGCTTCTTTTATCTGCTCCGCTTCGAATACTTTCGATACCGCCGGTTTGAACTTCCCTGCTTCGATCATTTTACTGATTTCAATCAGATCGGAGCGGTTACCCATGGTCGAGCCGATGATCTGCTGATGCTTCATAAAAACGTGGCGAAGGTCAATCTCGATCTTGGGCCCGGTTGTGGCCCCGCATAACACGATTTTGCCGCCCCGTTTCAGCGAACGCTGCGAGTGCTGCCAGGTTTTGGCGCCGGTGTGTTCAAATACGATATCCACACCGCTGCCGCCGGTGATCTCCTTCACCCGTTTGGCAACATCTTCCTTTTTATAATTAACGATATGATCGGCGCCTAGTTTCTCGGCAAATTCAGCTTTCTTTTCATTGGCTGCCGTGGTGATTACTATTGCGGAGTACAGTTTGGCAATTTGAATGGCCGCACTGCCGATACCGCTGCTCGCGCCCCAGATCAGCACCGTATCGAACATTTTTATACCGGCTTTTTTCACCAGCATGTGGTAAGCCGTCTGGGTGGCCAGCGGAAACGCCGCTGTCTCTTCCCAGCTGATGATGCCCGGTTTCGGCAACAGGTATTCGACCGGGATTACGGCATATTCGGCCTGCATACCGTTCAGATGCTCCCCAACGATTCGATAATTGCGGCACAACTGCTCATTACCGGAAATGCAATTCCGACAGAAACCGCAGGAGCGAAACGGAACGCAGAATACTTCATCGCCGGTTTTCCATCCGCTGTCACCGGTTCCCGGCCCCAGACTTTCGATCACTCCGGCGCCGTCGCTGCCCATGACCAGCGGAAGCGGCACACCGGGTATACCCTGCCGTACCCAGATATCCAGATGGTTCAACGACGTGGCTTTGATGTTAACCAGCGCCTCGCCGCGACCCGGTTCCGGTTTGTCAACAGTATCAACCGTCAAAACTTCAGTTCCGCCGTGTTGGTGAATACGAATCGCTTTCATTTCAAAACCTCCCGGATTGTGATTGAATAAATATATATAAAAACGGTAAATAATGAAATTCCGGTTGCATATTGCTTATTTGTATTGAAAACGATAAACTGTTTCCCTTTTATGCGGAGATGAAAATGCCGGAATGGCTTAATCAGGTTGATGTAGCGTTGTTTTATTTTTTTAATGTCGGATTGCAGAATCCGGTGTTTGACTGGCTGATGCCGTTTATTACCGAGAAAACGCACTGGTTCCCGGTTTGGGGTGCGGCTATTGTGCTGATGGCATGGAAGGGCGGCAGGAAGGGGCGAACGGTGGTGTTGCTGGCCATACCCATCATACTTATCAGTGATCAGCTGACCAGCAGTGTACTGAAACCGTTTTTCGGACGGATGCGCCCCTGTGTGGCGCTGGAAGGGATAAACCTGCTGGTGAAGAAGAAAACCTCGTTTTCAATGCCTTCGGGACACGCGGCCAATTTTACCGCGGCGGCGACCCTGTTTACCTTTTATTACCGCCGGCACGGCTGGTGGTTATTCGGCATCGCTTTACTCGTCGGTTATTCGCGTATTGCTGTCGGCGTGCACTATCCTTTCGATGTGCTGGTCGGCAGTCTTGTCGGGTTTACCAGTGCCGGTCTGGTACTTATCATCTGGCGGAAACTGGAGCAGCGGATTTTTTCCGGTTAATCCGTAACAAGTTTTATTTACCACAGAGATTCCGGGTGTCGTAGAAATTTATGCAAAAAATCAAAAATTCTGGAATGAAGCGCTGTATTTATTCATAATTTTATTTGAAAATTCTGAGAGATTTCAGACTGCTGAGGCGGATTGTTGCTGAAATAATTCTAATTCCGGGGGCCATGGGAATCAACCAAAAAAGTTTTGCATTTACTATTGTGTTTCATATATTTACCCTTTTTTTGAAAGGCGGGTCTGCGTGAAAGCCGATGAACAACATGTTGCAGCTGCAAAAAAGGTTTTAAAATTCATAAAAGAAAATGACGATTTCCTGCTGTCCGCGCATATCAATGCCGACGGGGATGCTATCGCTTCGGTTATTGCCACCGGCTTACTTTTGAAAAGTCTGGGCAAAACTTTTTTTATGGTATTTCACGACCAGGAACTGGATCAACGTTTCGATTACCTGCCATCCATCGATAAGATCATTCATTACAAAGAAAATCTTTCTCTGCCGGTACAATCGGCGATCATTCTGGATGTGCCGGGTTTGAAACGCCTGGGCGATGTGGCCAATCTGCTGCCGGAAAAAAACAAAACCGTGAAAATAGACCACCACCCGGAGGAGGATGATTTCGCAGCAATCAATATGGCGTTTGAAAAAGCTTCGTCCACCACGCAATTGATTTACGAGATCATCGAACTGGCCGGAATCGAGATCGACAGGGAACTGGCCAGGGCTGTTTATACGGGCATCGTTTACGACACCGGCCGTTTTTCCTTTTCCAATACCACCGCACGGGATATGTACATCTGCGGTAAAATGATCGATTACGGCGTAGAACCGTCGGATATCACCAACCGTATCTTTTTCGAGAATTCCTTCGACGCCCTGCGCACCATCGGCGCCGGACTGGCAACCATGGAAAGCCACCTCGACGGGGCTGTGATCGTGATCTACCTCGACTATGAAGCCATGTCACGCAACCATCAGGGTGAAATCGAGGAACTGGCCAATTACAGCGTCGCCATCCGCGGCGGGAAACTGGGGTTGTTTGTACGGGAATTCAAACCGGGTTTTCACAAAATCAGTTTTCGTTCGAAGGGCAATATTGACGTGAACGAAATCGCCAAAGTGTTCAACGGCGGCGGCCACACCCGCGCGGCCGGCTGCCGTATTGAGGGAGGAAAGGACGAAGTGATCAACAAAGTACTGGCGGAAATCAAAAAGCGGCTATGAACGGTTGAGCAAACCAGAATAATAATTTGCTTTCATTTACATTTGGAATATGTTAAAATAAAACAGCCGGCGGAATAACCACCGGCTGAAAAAACGACCTGTCGATATTGGAACCGGGTTGCACGCTGGGTCCCTTATTAATCGGGCTGTTTATATTTTATCAGCATCATCTTTTTTATGGATTTGAATGCACCGGCGCGAAGTTCGTAGATGTAGACACCCGAAGCCAGTTTTGTACCGTCAAAATTGACCGAATAACGACCGGCTTCCCGCTTTTCATTTATTAATTCCCGTATGAGCGATCCTCGCATATCAAATACTTTTAATGAGACCTGCACCGCCTCGGGCAGATCAAAGATAATACTTGTAACCGGGTTGAAGGGATTCGGATATGCAGAAAATAGCGCGAATTCATTTGGCTTTAATCCTTCCGGCCAGCTATCAGTTAATTTAAACATCGGACCTATATCTTTGTTTACTGTTATTGATTTTGTCTCAGAGAAAAGTGATTTCTTGTCAGTGTTGTCAACTGCTTTAATCTTGTAGTAAAGATCAATATGATCCCGACTCTTAAATACAACAACATCAGCGGCTGTATCAGTATAATAGTTATTTGAGGTAGTTGCGGCAATAAACCAGAATCCGCCAATCCCTTTTTTCCATACTTCATAATTTAAAATGTCAGGATCGCTATTAGGGTCCCAGCTAACATGAGGGTGGTTGTTTTGTACAGAAACAGCAACATTTCTTGGAATAGCCGGAGGTACGTCTTCTACATCAGAAGTTAAAAATCGAACGTTAATAACATCACAGGCCTGATATAAAAATTCCATCGCAAAACTTGTCTGGGCATTGGCCCAGGTATCGGTTGATGGATTACTCCAGGGTGAAAACACATTGTTATTTGTTGTTTTAAATGCATCCTCAAAACCATAACCCCGAAAAAAACTCCCAATCTCATAATTGTCCTGATCGTCTGCCAGAACACTAATCCATGACTGATAACCTTGTGTATTCGTAATTTTATTTCTGTGGCTTTCGCCATTTTCGTTGTAGCCCGTTATCCGATAAGCAGGTAAATTTCCCGTACCATTTGGATTTGGAATCCAAAACGGAGTTTCCCATTTAAAATTACCACACGCTGTAACGGTACGCATATTGTCCTTATTCAAGTATTCTGATTTTAAATGCGTAACAAAAATGCCTTTATCTGCCCCAATAGTGGTTGCATGGTCATACATACTAATCAGTTGATGATTTGATATATAAATGTATTCATTGCAGGCGCGATTCGACGGATGGTATTTGTACGCGATTCCCTTAGTGTACCAAAGGAAATAATATGCTGCCCACCGGTTTGCCCAAGATCCATTTTATATTCCGGATGTTCAACAGGATCAAAGTTCATTCCGCAATTTAAATCAAACCAATCCAGATTCACTTGTTGTCCAAATAACGATGTACCAAGTAGAATTAAAACTACCGTAATCAATCGTTTAAAAATATCCGACATAATTCCTCCAATTATTAATTTAACAGGATCATTTTACCGGTCTTAATCAATTCGCCATAATTAATCCGGTAAAAATATAAGCCGCTCGGCAACGACAAACCTTCATTATCCCTTGCGTCCCAGCTTACGACATGTTTACCTCGTCTATAGACTTTATTGACAATCAAACGCCTCACCTCCTTTCCTAATATGTTAAAGATATCGATGGATATTTTTGTATTTTGGCTCAATTTGAATTTTATATCGGTTTTACTGTTAAAAGGATTTGAGTAGTTCTGAACAGATAGAATGTCATTTGTAAATACATTTTGTACCCGGGGAATCTGTGTAACTGTTGTGGTGTCTCCATAAAGAATCCCATTGATGACAGCGCCGGACAGGTATGCGAATTAACTTGGTTCCAGTCTATACTGAATTATTCCGAAACCTGAAGCAAACCATTTTGAATTCAGCACTAACCATAAACTATCATCTGTCGTGTCGGTTGCACTATAATATGTAATTCCTTTTAGGGTAGATGGTTGCCCAAATATTGTGTCTTGTTCTATTATCTCAAGTCTTGCTATTTGAGATTCCTGGTAATTGACAATCCAGATATCATTCAATTCCGCGGAATTTTTGAAAATTAATTGTCCTGACTGATAAATATCTTTATTTTCATCAATGAAATAGTGCCACATACCCGTATAGTACGAATTGTTTAATATCTTCCTTTTTATTGTGAAATAACTTCTATTCAGGCTGTCTGTTGAATCGAACACAACGGTGTTTTGTAGCGTATCAATCGTGAAATTAACTTCTTCAATTACTCTGTATTCCCAAAAGTTGCCCAAATTATGAGGATAAAAATCCAATGAATCTTGTCCGAATACAGGCAAGGCAATCATTAAAATCAATGAAACTAATGCATATCTTTCTAAGAATGTACGTTTTCGCATATAAACCTCACAGTTATTTTATCGAGGTATTGAAATATATTTAATAACAAATAAGTTTTTCCGGTATAATCGACCTGTAAAAATCATCGAGTAGCTGGATAAAAGATTCTCTCATTAACACAAACATCTCCCGTTTATAGTATAACCATGCCAAAATCCGGTCTTTTCCGCGGCATTACCAACAAACTTCCAGAAAGGAGTTTTACCCGAAAAATTTCCGGGAGATTAAAAGATATCCGTCGGGGCAATGGTTGGTTCCGTTCAAACGGATTCATTCCTAACGGAACATACCCCCCCCTGTCGAAAATGCAAGTATTTTTTTATATGATTTGAAACTCATGTTTTCTGCCCTAGTTTCCCCGGGTGTCAGCGGTGTAGCTACCATTTTGAAGTCATCGTCTCAGAATGCGCCGGTTTATATTTCTTTACCTTTTTCCTTTGCACGGTGTGCATGTAATTCGTAAACTTCCTGCTCTATGGAAAACAAAAAAGAACTGCTGCAGGCCATCGGTTACGGCGAATTTGTCGTTCTGGACCTCGAAACCACCGGGCTGGACCCAACCACCGATAAAATTATTGAGATCGGCGCCGTCCGTTTTAAAGACGGTGAAGAGGACAAAATATTCGATCGCTTGATTGATCCGGGGATGCCGATCCCCGACTTCATCACCAAACTGACCGGTATCAGCGACGCGGATGTCAAAGGCGCCCCGGCGCTGGATGATGTACTGCAGGATTTGCTGGAATTTATCGGCGACGCGCCGCTGATCGGACACCAGGTTAATTTCGATGCTTCGTTCATCGAATACCTGTTGCGCCAAAAACATGACGATTTTGATCACTGGGAACGGGAAGCCCAGCGCTTCAGGTATTTTAACAATCTGCGCATGGATACGCTGTTCCTGGCGCGCATTTTTCTGCCCTTTCTGCAACGCTTCAAACTGAGCGCCGTGGCCGCCCATTTCGGCATCGACCTGGAAAACGCGCACCGCGCCACGGACGACGCCCGCGCTACGGGCCTTATCTTCCTGGAATTGATCGAACGCACCGTGGCTTGCGACACCGTGACCCTGCAGCGCATTACCCGTCTGCTGTACCGCAACAGCGCCCGCGTTAAAAACTTTTTCGCACCTATTCTCGAGTACAAACAGAAATACAAGATCGAGGTCACGTCCGGCAGCGTGCTTGAGGATGTAACTTACGCGCACAACTATTTCAACATCATCGGTGAAAAGGATTTCCAGCTGGAGCAGTTCGAGGAGGAGGCCCCAACGGAACCGATCGGGCCTGACGAAATTGAAAATGACCTGTCCGAAAACGGCAGACTGCAGCAGGCCATAGAGAATTTCGAAGTGCGCAAACAACAGGAGGAAATGGGACGGCAGATTGCCAATGCCTTCAACAATTCCGAATTCCTGGTGGTGGAAGCGGGAACCGGCACCGGCAAGTCGATGGCCTACCTGCTGCCTGCGGTGGCCTGGGCGGTGCAGAACCGCGAGGCCAACGAACGCGTGGTTATCAGCACCAACACGAAAAACCTGCAGGAACAGCTGTTCTTTAAAGACATCCCGACGGTTTACAGCGTCGCTCCTGAAAAATTCAAAGCGGTGCTGCTGAAGGGCAAATCCAATTATCTGTGTCTTGATAAATGGCGGTCGACACTGACCGATATCGACCAGCGCCTGTCACAACAGGAACGAACCCGTATTCTGCCGCTGATGCTGTGGGCTGAGCAGACACAGACCGGAGATATAGCCGAAAACGCCGGCTTTCAGCTGAACCAGAACTGGGGATTGTGGGGCAAACTGAT
>JAJRVZ010000034.1 GCA_024277055.1 Calditrichota bacterium | reverse complement strand
TATTCCTTCGGAGCATCGTGCTGGCCGGAAACGGAACGATCGGCATCGAATATCTCCCGGAAGAAATCGTTGAATTCGAATCGGAAGCGCCTGAATTCCGGGCAAGTCAATCGTTGCACGAAGCGGAACTCGAGTTTCGACGCTTTTTTGTTCTGAAAACGCTGCGCAGGGTAAAATCGAAAACCGAAGCCGCAAAACAACTGGGAATCAACCGCACGCACTTTTTCCGCATGCTCGAACAGCTGGGAATAGTGGCGTGAGTACAGCGACCGCTGAGTGGTACTCCCAGACAGCGATTATTGAATGGAATATTGACGATTAACAATTTCAGATTTAAGAATCACGCATTACGAGTCACGAGTCACGAGTCACGAGTCACGAGTTACGAGTTACGACTTAAAAGCCCCTATTTCTGCAATTTTATTAAACATAATAATACATCATCCGGAAATGGGAGAAGCTGCCCAGCATGATGAATATATGGAAAATTTCGTGAAAGCCCATTATTCCCGGCCAGGGATCGGGTCGCTTGAAAGCGTAAATGACTGCTCCGGCTGAGTAAAATAAACCGCCGATCAGCATCCACAGCAGCCCCCCCGGCGCAAGGACCTCGCTCAGCGGCCAGATACCGATTACTATGATCCATCCCATCAGAAGGTAGATTAGAGTGTAGAGAATCCGCGGCGCATCGAGCCGGAACAGTTTCAGAAAAACTCCGGCCAGCGTGAGCGTCCAGACTACGGCAAATATCGACCAGCCCCAGGCGTCAGGCAGTGTAACCAGGCATACCGGCGTGTAGGTTGCCGCTATAAATACGAAAATCATGATGTGATCGATCTTGCGGAGCATGCGCAGTTTTTCTTCGCTTACCTGCAACCAGTGATACAAGGTGCTGAAGCTGTAAAGCAAAATCATTGCTCCGCCGAAAATTGAAAAAGACACCGTGTGCAGAATGGTATTTGTTATATTGGTCCTGGTTAACAATAATACGAGAGCGATAACAGCCAGGATTGCTCCCGTAAAATGAGTTAATCCGTTTACCGGTTCACGAAAAAATTTACTCATTCTTATTCCCTTTTTGTTATCCGGCAATCGCTGCCGAATTTCATCCGCGGAATCGGTTTAGCAGGAACTTCGGTAGAAAATCTTAAAACATCTTTTTTTACTTGATGTATCGACAATATTGAAAATTTACCGCTATTAATCAATAGAAGTTTTATTTATTTCCGTTGCAATTATGCGACAAGTGAACCCGCCATCACTGTAGCTAAAACGTAACATTTTTAATTATCACACAACCCCCTCATTCTTTTCTTATACAATATTAACAGTTACTTACCGCCGGTTCGATCAATTCGGCACGTATTTTGTTCACAGTAAACGGAAACAAAGGGATAAAATGTCGGGTCACATACTGATTATTGAACCGGACCGGGAAGAACACAGAAAACTGCGCGAATTGTTATCAAGCGAGGGTTATGATATAATCACAGCTTCCGATATTAATACTGCCAGACAAATATCAAAGCAACTGGAGATTTCATTTGTTCTGGGTAACGCAAACCTGTTGGGATTTCGAATGAGTACCGAAGACCGTTAAGCGCGTCGGGTACAGACAGGGTTTTAAAAACGTTCTTAGAAAAAATTTACATTTTAATCTTCACAGGAGGGAAAGGAGATGAAATCTTTTTTTATAAGTTTTTTTACATTATTACTGGCCTTTTCAGTAACTCAACCGGCCATGGCGCAGCAGCGTACGCTGGAGGAAACGCTGGAGATACTTTCAGCGGATGCCGCCAAAAAATACCTTTCGCCGATTTCATCCGCTTTAGGAAGCGATTTGAACGGCGGATGGTTTCATCGCGCTCCGGAGGCAACAAAAATCGGATTTGATCTGGAAATTGGTTTTGTAGTGATGGGCTCTTTCTTTCCTACCGAAGCGCAACATTTCCTTACCGAAGGTACCTTTGTTTTCAGCGATCAGGAAGCCCGCTTTTTGCTGAATCAGGCGGGCGTCAATCCCGGCAGTGTACAGGGTCAGCAATTGCTCGGCATCCTTACGGATCCGAACAATCCGTCCGCTGTACAAATCTCCGGCGCGACAATCATCGGAAGTTCCACCGATTCGATAATAGTAAAAATGCTTACCGGGCAACTGGGCGGACAGGCGGTCAAACTGCCGGTTGCCGGTTTTGGCGATCTTGCCGATGTCAATGTCCTGCCCCTCGCGGCACCGCAATTCAGTATCGGGACATTCTGGGGAACACAGGCCACTTTTCGCTGGCTGCCCAGTGTGGAATTAAGTGCCGATCTGGGCAAATTCAGCTATTTCGGATTCGGGTTGCAACACAATCCCGGTATCTGGTTCGGTGATCCCCTGCCGATCGATCTGGCGGTCGGTTTTTACACACAGAATCTTGAAATCGGTACACTTTTCACAACGAAAACCACCGCCTTCGGGATCAACGCCAGCAAGCGGCTCGGATGGGGTGCGCTTAATCTTACCCCCTATGCCGGATTCCTGATCGAGAATTCCGATATGCAGGTTGCCTACGATTACGTTATCCGCGACAGCAACGGACTGCCGATCAGTACGCAGAACATAACTTTTGAACTGGAAGCGGAAAACAAATCGCGATTCACGATCGGCCTGAGCCTGAAATTGCTGCTGTTCAATCTCAATGCCGATTATAATTTCGGTAAATACAATTCATTTACCGCAGGATTGAATTTCATTATTTAGTGTGGGCCGAAGACTGCCGGGGAGAGTCTGTTTACTTCCAACGTCCCCGGCAGTCTTATTACCTGAAAAGAAAGGCATTTCATGCAATCAACTTTAATTCAACAATTTAATTTCAACATGACCGGCATTAGCGGAGGAACGGAAAGCGTCGGTGCTCTCAGTCTGCAACACCTGTTTCCCGGCACAGCATTCGGTGCTTTAGCGGAAAAAAAACACGGATACCGGCATCATCGGTTCCGTCCCGGTTGCCGAACTGCTTAACGGAAAAACAGATGCCGGTATAAACTGAGCCTCAACGGTTCGATTCTTGCCAGTGGTACTTATTTCAAACAATTGCCGACAGAAATAAAACATTTCTGAATAAAATTCTGCTCATAAAATAAAAAAGGAATTTATGTTGATAACTCTTACATTGTCAGTGCCGGAGACGGCGTTCAGCTGTGGGATGTGCTCAAAGGGGAAGTGATCTGGGAAAAAGAGTTCGACGGCATCAGCCAGAGTGATTATACGGCTTTGGAAGCCTATGGAGATATCTCCGTATTGCGATATGGTGAGGATCATGTCGCCTTCAACATGTCGGACGGCAGCGAATTGTGGCGTGCCGAAATTGATTATCGCGGCGAACTGGCCGTCTCCGGTGCATGGAATTATACGATCCTGCGTAAGCTGAAAAAATTTCTGGTATTGAATGAAGATGACGATGCCGTTATTTACGATGTAAATACAGGAAACATACTGGGTACAATCGAGGATGTAGAACCCAACACCGACCTGATAGAGAAACGTTTGCTGTGGGCATACCGTCCCGCAGACCAGAAATACTATGTATTTGTAACCGATGACGGGGCCGTACTTATCGACCTGGTTAACAACAGGGAACTGGCTCGCAGGGAATTTGATATTGACGGCGATTACAATGTTATTCTGCCCACCCAAAACGGCTGTGCCGTACTCGGGTTGTGTACTTCAATTTCGAAGACGGCAACGTAAAGGAATTACCCTTTCCTGTTGATGACATGCGTACCTTTAAGAACTACACTGTCGGCAATTCGGACATACTGCTGATGTCCCTGAAAGATCAGCTGCATGGCATTGATCTTGAGGCGGGAAAGGTTCTATGGAGCACTCCGAAAGAAGATGAGACGTTCGAAGGATTTGTTCACCGTTATATTACACAGGATGGCGAAAATGCAATCGTTGTATACAACCGGGCCCGACTCGTAAGTCAGGATGCCGGCACTTACCTGTTTTGCATGAATATCAACCTGAAAACCGGAAAACTGAACTATGCTGCCAGGGTAATGCTGTCGGCGACTGTTTGGACCGATTTTCAACGCGGACTGGCTTCCACCATTACCGGAGCCTTCGCTACATTTGTAACGGTCGCCTCGGGCGGAATTGCAGCCGGTCAGGCGGGAGACGCCATAGACGTGGTCAGTGATCTGCTGGGATACAGCAATATCGGATTCGATTACAATTATTTTGAGTACAGGGATATGATCGTTTTCGAAGGTCGTGACAAGGTCGATATGAAGAATCCTGAAAACCGTGAAACCCCGGGAGAGGGTTATGTGGCGGTCAATAAAAAAACCGGGGAGATTGTGTACCAAGACTATTTCGAATTGTGTGCGGGAATGTACGGTCATTTGTTCGAAATGATTGCAGCGCCTGTAACCGTTGGAAATGTCCGCTATATTGCCGGGGAAGAACGACTGGCCGCTTTTGATCTTGATACCGGAAAGCGTTTGTGGTTTATTGACGGAAATGAAAAACTGGCGCTGGTCAGCGACCTGTATGTGTTCGATGATATCGTTTATGCAGGATACGGAATACAGAATTACAACATTCAACTGGTTGAAGACGAAGTAAAAGCCAAAACATCGATTGATGAAGATCCTTACGGTTTCATGGCGGTGGATGCTAAAACGGGTGAGATACTATGGGATGTCGGCCTTGAATCTATGCCCGGGCTTTTTTCGCCGCAGTTTTCAATCGAAAATTATTACAGCAAGAATATGAATCGCTTATATTTTTCCGACGACGAAAACATATACAGTTTGAAAATGGGGCGCGACGGCGGCGATTTCGATTGGAAATTCAATTTCGAGGGAAACAATATCGGAGAGCTGGATTTTGAGGAAACCTACGCCATTGTCGAGCGATGGATCGGCTCTGAAGTCCGGACTTTCACAACCACCACACCGATTGGCGGTGGATGGGCAATGCAAACCACACATCCACCGGTGGACTGAATGAAGAAAAAGCCGGCGAGTTTCTCGAAGATGCGGCCGGCTCTGACCTGGCGACGACCTATAAAAGCTGGGGGAATATCTGGGGAGTGACCGCAAAACGGTGCCTGCGTGTTTTATCCAATGGTCAAATAATCCTTGCCATGGGCCCCGATGGCCTTGCATCCATAAATCCTGCGAACGGCCAGGCCAACTGGACATCGGAATGGGACTACGACAACGAAGAGGTTCAGTACGTACCTCAAATAATCAACAACAAAATTCTGTATTGCTTCGACAGACAACTTACCCTGATGGAGTTGAACAGCGGTAAGCAGTTGTGGCAGGTGTAAGAGGCCGACAAACCACGCTTCTTCTCTTTCCCCGATCTCAATTCGTTTTTCTCAATTGATGATGATGTAATTACAGGTTATCGGTTATAAAATTGATAATCTCCTTCAGGACGGGGTATTTTTTGATTAAAATGCCCCGTTTTTTTTTATTATTAAAATACAATTAAAATAAACTTAAAATTATTTAAGATTAAAAAACTATTTATTCTGCAATTGACAATTATGTCACATTACGACCATTCTTTCCCTTCTACATTTAAACTGCCTGCCCAAGGTAACTTTTCGTAAGATTTTATAATATTTTCAGAATTTTTTTGCGGATATTTTCAGGAGTCGTTATGCGGAATAAATACAATGAATACAAGCTGGTGAAAATCTTTTTTTATTCGATTATCCTGACAGTCGCTTTTTCCGGAAAACTGGGGGCGCAGGCATTTGTTCAATTCCAGTGGTCCGGCGCCGTTACCCCTACTTCCGTACTGATAAAGGCCAAAGTAAACGGTAACAGGACGGTACGAGCGGCTCTTTCTCCCGACTCAGCTTTTACCGCACCTGTTTACTCGGCTCCGGTTGCCGTCGATTCCACAACCAACTGGGTGGCGCCCTTTCAAATGAACGGTCTGATTCCAAATACGAAGTATTACTACGCCATTGAGAGTAACGGCATTATTGATACCAATTACATTGGAAAATTCACTACTTTTCCGGACGGGGATTTCGCTTCCTTTATGTTTATCTTCGGAGCAGACGCCTCCACCGGTTCAAATCACCCGGTTTTTGACGCCATCCGCAATGCCGATCCTTTGTTTTTTTTACATATCGGTGACATTCATTATAACAACATCGTTGTCAACGACGTTAATCTTTACCGGCAGGCTTTTGATACCGTAATGGGATCATACCGGCAATCGCTGCTCTACCGCAACGTTCCCATCGCCTATATGTGGGATGATCATGATTACAGTGATAACAATAGCGACAGTACTACCCCCAGCCGCCTCGCCGCACGGCTCACGTACCAGGAATATGTTCCCCACTATCCTCTTCCGGCCGGCAGCGGCGATGTGCCTGTTTACCAGACGTTCACGGTCGGGCGTGTTAAAATAATTCTCACCGACCTGAGGTCGGAAAAATCCGCTATTTCCATGCCTGACGATTCATTAAAATCGATGCTGGGTGCACAGCAAAAGGCATGGCTGAAACAGGAATTGCTCTCGGCCAATCGAAACCGGGTAATCATACTGCTCAGCACCGTTCCCTGGATCGCTCCTGCTGTTGTCGGTGAAGATGATTGGGGCGGCTATACAACAGAACGCCGCGAATTATCAGATTTTATGGTTGACAATTCTATCGAAAATGTAATAATTATTTGCGGTGACGGGCATATGCTGGCCATTGATGACGGTACAAACAATCAGTATGCAACCAACGGCGGACCGGGATACCCGGTAATCCATTCCGCCGCTTTTGACAGGTCCGGAAGTATTAAGGGCGGGCCGTTCACCATTCCTCCCGTAACCGGTCGCGGACATTTTACCAAAGCGACAATTACCGATAACGGAGGTTCGCGGGTTAATGTATCCTTCAGCGGGCTTGACTACCTGCGGGGCGAAATCATGTCGATTTCCATCGAGGCGCTGTTGAACCCCGTTTCTCTCTGGAATCTGCGCCTGAATGCTTCGGTGGATACGCTTCATACGAACAACCAGCTGCTTGGCGTGGCGGTGAACGCAACCGACGGTTACGATTTTGATTTTGACCTGCCGATACCCGCCACCCCGCCGACCAATTATCTGCAACTTTATTTTCCGCACCCGGAATGGGCCAACCCGCTCGGTTCCAATTTCAGCCAGGATTTCCGTGCGGTGCATGATCTCAGCGACGCCAATCTTCAATGGGATTTTGAAGTAATTACAGATAAAATCGGGCTGCCGGTAACATTGGATCTGTTTCAGGAACAGATACCGGCGGGTTACGGCAAAATCCTTTATGATCTTGACAACGGGCAGAAAACCGTATTGACGGACACAACGCAATATATTTATACCGGTACGGCCCTGCGACGCTTTCGCGTGGCCATAGGTGATTCAACGCCGCCTGTCGTACAGGTTACCTTCCCCGACGGCGGTGAAATTCTCGAAGATACCGTTCAGACGATTCGCTGGACCGCCGACGACGGTTCCGGAATTGATCAATTTGAAATCTATTATTCAATCGACGGCGGCAGCAGTTTTCAGCTGTTGGGCACTCAACCCGGCGGGCAGACAAACTTCGACTGGCCCCCACCCGCCACTCTCAGTTTTCATACACAAATAAAGGTGGTTGCCGTGGATTCCATGGGCAATCGCGGCTCCGATGCAAGCAACACCGACTTTATTATCAGCCCTCAATTGCAGGCAACGACTTACAATCCCGGCTGGAACCTGATCAGCCTGCCTTTACAACCGGTGATCAATCTGACATCGGATGTTATCGGCGATGATGTTTCCCAGTTTTATCTGGTTTACGAATACGGAGCAAGTACGGGATATACGCAGGCGCCCACGGTCAATGCCGGCAAAGCGTACTGGCTGGCCTCCCTGGAAACACTGACGGTTGATGTTACCGGGCATTCCCTGACCGATACAACCATCATTCCCCTGGCAAACGGCTGGAATCTGATCGGCAATCCATTCGTTTTTGATATACCGAAAACCGCAATCGGTGTCCGAAACAACGGTAACACGGTCGACTTTCAAACGGCCGTATCATCCGGCTGGGTAAGCGCAATCCTTTACGGGTACCGTGCGGAAAACGGCTCTTATTCCATTGAAGATACCCTGCGTGCCTGGAGTGGACACTGGGTAGCTGCCGGATTACCCGGTATCGATCTGGTTTTCTATCCGCAGAATTCGGTAAACAAAACCACACCACACAATGCAGTGGAATCTTCCGATGGCTGGAAAATTGCCTTAAAACTCTTTTCGAATGCCGGTTCCGATCTGATCTCCGCCTTCGGGGTCAACAGCCATGCAACGGACGACTATGACCCCACGCTGGATAATCCCGAACCACCTTCCGCTGCTGCAGGAAATCAGCCGCAGGTGTATTTTCCTCATCCGGACTGGAGCGGCCCTTCCGGCGGTAAATTTAATTTCGATGTGCGTGCTCCGATCGAACCCGGAGAATCGAAAATCTGGTATTTTGAAGTTGTCAACTGTGACAGCGCAAGACTTGAATGGGATGAAATTCCGGTCTCCGGGTATCATTTAACGCTCACCGATCTGGATGCAAATTATACTCTTGACATGAACCGGCGGAATACCTATCCGTTTTATTCTTCGGATGCCGTTCATCATTTTCAGGTAGAAGCGGGAAACATTGCAACCGCAATCGGCGATTCCGAAAACCGTATACCGAAAAAATTCGCACTGTATCAGAATTACCCGAATCCCTTCAATCCGGCAACCGTTATTCAATACGATTTACCGGAAGCCGGTCCGGTAACAATTGAGGTTTACAATTATCTCGGTCAGCTGATGAAAACGCTGGTGAACGAACGCCAGCCGGCCGGAAGATACCGCGTATCATTTGACGCCGGACGGCTTGCTTCGGGGATATACCTGTACCGCATCCGCACCGGGAACAAAACAGCCGAACGTAAAATGTTGCTGATCAAGTAAAGGTGTTTATCCGTTCAAACATTTTGATCAGTATTATTTTGCTTGACCGGCTGTTTACCGATAAAAATACCGTACATTCCGGTTTTTGCCAGATTTGTCACAAAATCTTTGTTTTGAGTTATTTAAATTACGTGGATTCCGTTTCAACAACTACCCGAAGGCTGTTATTTAAAAGTGCATTTTAGGATATCAATATTTAACTGTTATTCGGGGGAACTATGCTGAATAGATATACCGGTTTTTCATCAATATATCAAATCCTTTCAATTCTGATCCTGACGGTTTTTCTATCCTCTCGGTCAATGGCGCAGGCTTTCGTTGATTTTCAATGGGCGGGTGCAGTCACGCCTACTTCTGCCGTGGTGAAAGCAAAGGTAATCGGCGATATGACCGTCCGCCTGGCCCTGTCGCCCGACTCAAGTTTTTCGGCGCCGATTTATTCAGATCAGGTCTTTGTAGATTCGACAACCAACTGGGTTGCCCCATTGCCCATCAACGGGCTGACGCCGAACACCCGATATTACTATGCCATTGAAAACAACGGTTTTATCGATACGACGATCATCGGCAAATTCACAACTTTCCCGGACGGAGCCTTTGCTTCCTTTCAGTTTGTTTTCGGCGCGGATGCCTCTTCCGGTTCCCGCCACGCGGTTTTTGACACAATCCGTGTAATGGACCCGCTTTTCCTGTGGCACACCGGAGATATGTTTTACAAGGATATAGCCTATGACAGCGTTGCGCTTTTCAGAGCGGCATACGAAAAGGTTATGAGCTCAAGAAGGCAGGCCGAACTGTACCGTAACGTGCCCATATCGTATATGTGGGACGATCATGACTTCGGCCCGAATAATTCGGACGGAACGTCCCCGAGCAGGCGCGCGGCACGGTTAACTTACCAGGAATATGTGCCCCATTACCCGTTGGTAGCCGGCAGCGGCGATGTACCGATTTACCAGTCGTTCAGCATCGGACGCGTCAGGTTCATTGTAACGGATCTGCGTTCGGCGAAAACCTGGCGGTACGCCACCGACGACTCTACGAAATCGATGCTCGGAGCGGAACAGAAAGCATGGTTGAAACAGGAACTGCTTGCTGCGAACGGAAACCAGGTTATTTTTCTGCTGAGTTCCGTTCCCTGGATCGCAAGACGTAACAACGGGGGTGACCACTGGGGCGGTTTCACCACCGAAAGGCGGGAATTATCCGACTTTATCGTCGATAATAATATTCGCAATATCATCATGGTTTGCGGAGACGCCCACATGCTTGCCATCGATGACGGCACGAACAACCAGTATGCAACAAACGGCGGACCGGGTTTTCCGGTCATTCAATCCGCCGCTTACGACCGGCCGCCCAGTATTAAAGGCGGTCCCTATACAACATCTCCGATTCCCGGCCCCGGCCATTTCAGTTTGGCGACCGTTACGGATAACGGCGGTTCAATCGTTCAGGTGGACATCAGCGGCCGCGATTATATACAGGGAGAAGTGATGGCCATTTCCATACAGGCCGTTCTTAATCCCGTTGCTTTCTGGCATATTCAAATGGATGCGCAGGTAGATACCATTCAGGCGAACAATCAGCTTTTGGGCATTGCCCAGGCCGCCACCGACGGATTCGATCCGGATTTCGATTTGCCGCTGCCGGTTACCCCGCCGGCCAATTACATACAATTGTATTTTCCCCATCCCGAATGGGCGAATCCCCTTGGTGATCGTTTTCTGCAGGATTTCCGCGCCTGGCACGACCTGTCCGACGCCGGTATGAGCTGGGACTTTGAGATCATAACCGATAAAATCGGTCTGCCGGTTACGCTGAATTCCTTTCCAAACCAGGTACCCGCCGGCTATGGAAAGGTGTTGTACGACCTGGACAACGGTCAAAAAATCATACTCACCGATACAACCCGCTATGTTTATACCGGAACCGCCATTCGTCATTTTCGAATGGTGGTCGGCGATTCCACTCCGCCGGCTGTTCAGATCGGTTTTCCGAACGGCGGCGAAATTTTGGAGAATGTACCGCAGACCATCAGCTGGAGCGCCACGGACGGTTCGGGAATCGACAGCGTTGCCATCTATTATTCGGATAACGGAGGCACAAGCTATCGGCTGCTGGGTAAACAATCCGGTA
>JAJRVZ010000033.1 GCA_024277055.1 Calditrichota bacterium | reverse complement strand
CAGACGCTTCGGATTATATTACCGGTCACATTCTGCCGGTTGACGGTGGCTGGATGGCGTATTGAATTAAAAAAATAACATTTGGTTTTGTGCACAAGTGAAAAAATATAATGTAGCAGAAAAATCAACATTTTAATCCCGATAAAATCTGATTCCTGTGCAACCAATATCACCTAATCCAATTGTTTCCACCCGTAGAACCCGCAGAAATGTGTTTAGTATTTTAAATAAAATGAATCACTTCAGTGCCGGGAAAAAAGACAAAATTACTTTTGAAACTGAAACCGAAAATATTTTACTGTTCAGCAATACCGTAATACGGTACGATGAAGATTTAAAACAAAACGGACAATCCGGATTTTCAGAACACTCTAAAGACTTTTTCCCCTTTCATTCCGCCATTAAATAGATTGCAATCACGGCAAAGACCATCCCGACAATAATAATCGGGTGCGGAATAACGGCGTATATAATGAGTGAAAGGATAATTGTAATAACCGGCGCCAGCGCCGTCATCGGTACCACGATGATCGCTTTGCCGTAACGAACGGCGTACACCAGCATGAGTGCACCGACCGCATTCAGAACCTGAATCATTGCCGCCAGATAAGGACCTTTGAATCCCCAGTTGATGGGTTGACTGAAATCGGTCATCATCAGGGCTACCGGTATCAGCAGGATACCGGTCAGCATCATGTAAAAGAAAATCGATTCGGCTTTCATCGTTTCGTTTGAAAATTTCATTACATATGCCTGAATGCCCCAGGCCAGAAAAACCAGAATTGACAATATGAGCCATAAATACCCTTCGGCGACCGTGGAATTCGGTTCCTGGTAGGAAAGCAGAACCAATGCAATCAACGCAAGAATTATACCGATCCAGTGTTTCATGCCGGTCGATTCTTTCAGGAAGATTACGGAAAAAATAATGGTAACAACCGGATAGAGAGAAATTACCGGAAATACTATATAGGCCGGACCGTCGACCAATGCCCGGAATAAGATCAACTGTCCTCCTGCGCCTAAAAACCCGATTGAAGCGCCTAACAACACGGAGCGTAAATCATATTCAAGTTTCCAGTTCACAATTTTTAATGCGATGAGAGAGCAGGGTATCATGGTCAATGCCCAGACGGAGTAACCCAGGGTGGCAGGGAATCCGGCTTTTTCCGGGATTTCTATTAAAGCACCCCAAATACCCCAGGAGACTGTTGTAATCGTTGCGAATAATAACCACGGTTTCTGTTTTTTCATAATAAATCTCCTTGCTACATGAATAGCTCTGCTCACACAATAAGCAATTGAACACCTGCTTCCTCAATTCGAACGCGTTCGTCGTCGGGAATGCCGCTGTCGGTAATCAGTATATCTATTTTTGAAACCGGAGCAATACCGGCAAAACTCCGTTTAGAAAATTTACTGGAATCGGTCACAACAATTGTCTGCCGCGCAATTTCAATCATTACCCTGTTGAGATGGGCCTCTTCGACATTCGGTGTGGAAATTCCCAGCGCAGCGGATATTCCGTCAACGTCCAGAAACAGTTTGTCGCAATAATAGTTTCTGAAGCTCTCTTCCGCCGGGGAACCAACCAGAGATAGTGAATTCTCCCTCAGGAAACCGCCGGGAATTATAACTTTAATGTTCTTAATGCCGACAATCTGTCCGGCAATGTGAATGGAATTGGTTATGACGATCAGGTCATTGAAGCGCTTTAAATTCTTTGCAATTTCAAGTGTTGTAGTACCGGAGTCCAGTATGATGGTGTCCTGCTCCTGAATCAAAGATGCTGCTTTACGCCCGATGCGTTGTTTTTCAGAATAGTTCTTTTTTAATTTCTCCGATAGCGCAAAATCAATTCCCACATGGGCCTGTCTCTGTATGGCGCCGCCCCGGGTCCGCATCAACATATTTTTCTGTTCCAGCTGAGAGAGATCGTTGCGAATGGTTACTTCGCTGACTTTGAAATGCCGGCTCAGTTGATGAACATCGACCTGACGCTGGTTCTCAATCATCTTCATAATTTCAGCACGGCGGGAAACGGTTGAATAGCCCGCCTTTGAAACCTGTATTTTCATTTCGGTACTCCGATATACTTACGAAACCTTTCGAAACAATTTAATGCAAAGTTCGGAAAAAAGTCAAGTATTACCGGAAAACAGTGATAAATTACATAAAATAGTATATTTATACTGATAACGCCCTTTGAACTTTTATAAACTTGTTATTGACATTTAAAAAATAATATTATAAAATAGAATAGAAAAGGAAATAAAAGAATAAAAGTGGGGTGTGTATTGGCTGACCGGTTTCCAGGTCTGGAAATATCTGCATTACAATCAAGAGGTGCGTCGGATACCGCGCAGGAAATTGCAGGACAGCCGGACCTGTGGCGAAATACCTGGAAAAAACTGGATGAACAGAAGGATGAAATTTCGCGGTTTCTGGATTATGTTTTTGTGAAACCGGAATTGCAGATAATTTTAACCGGTGCCGGGACTTCCGCCTTTGTTGGCGATGTTTTGCAGGGCCCGTTCCAGAAAAACACCAGTTTTCCGACCCGATCGATTGCCACAACCGACATTGTTACCCATCCGGAGAATTGTTTTCAGCCTGAAAAGCCGCTTCTTCTCATTTCCTTTGCACGCTCGGGCAACAGTCCCGAAAGTGTCGCTGCGGTTAATCTGGCCAATCAGTTGTGTCCGGAGGTCGTTCACCTCATTATTACCTGCAATGCGGACGGGCAACTGGCGCATTCAGCGCGCAGCGGAAAAGATTATGTGTTTTTATTGCCACCGGAAGCGGACGATCGCAGCCTGGCCATGACCGGCAGTTTTACTTCAATGCTACTGGCCGGAATTCTTATTTCCCGGTTGAGAGATCTGGATGAATTGCATATTGCCGTGGAGAGAATTTCACAATATGCCGGGTATATAATTGAAAACTATTCCGACCGATTAAATAAGATTGCATCACTGCCGTTCACGCGGGCTGTGTTTCTGGGGTCGGGTCCCCTTTTCGGAATTGCCCGTGAATCGCACCTGAAACTGCAGGAACTGACCGACGGACGCGTTATCTGTAAATATGATTCATTCCTCGGATTCCGGCACGGTCCCAAGGCGGTGATCGATAAATCCACATTGCTGGTTTTTCTGTTTTCAAACAATGAGCATGCAAACCGGTATGAAGCGGACCTTGCGCGGGCAATCGACAACGGTGAAAAGGGTATCTATCGTCTGGGGGTTGCCGAGTTTGCACCGGAGGAACTGTTTACGGAATCGTGCCTGACGGCGGGTGCGGACAATGGTAAGATCGATGAAGAATTGTGGGCGGTCTGCAGCGTATTGCCTGCACAGATAATAGGCTTTTTCAAATCGCTGCATCTGGGCTTGCGGCCGGATAATCCTTCGGAAAACGGTGCCATTACCCGTGTTGTTCAGGGAGTTGAAATTTATCCCTACGTTGGAAAAATGCAGAAGATTAAAGTAAAATGAGCACCCACGGAAATGATTCGGTCCGCTCACGGGCCGATGCGCTCGGATTGCCTGTAATGGATTATATTCTGCAGCGCATCCGAATGCTGGAGAAAGAAACCGGAATACGGCGGACGATTTTTGCCGTCTGTCCGAATTCGGACAGACGGCAAAAATCGTCCGCCGTATTCCGGTTTCTTTCTCCAGCATTCGGATGCGCTGCAGAAT
>JAJRVZ010000032.1 GCA_024277055.1 Calditrichota bacterium | reverse complement strand
TTATTCCTGATTATACTCTATAATAAATCGGATCCTGAGGGTGTTGGTTTTTTATCATTTACTGTGAATCCGATTAATCCGCAGCTGAAAAATGTTATTTGCCGCCAACCAGCTGTTTATTCCGTATCGCCTGACGCAATTTCTCCGCTGCCAGCACGATTACTTCATTGGTCGCCGGCAGTGAGAAAGGTGGCTCGATCTCGTGATCTGCAATAGCCGACAGCGCATCTTTGATCGCCAGCCAGGCCGAGAGCGCCAGCATGAACGGCGGCTCGGCTACGGCCTTGCTTTTCCGGATAGCACGCGGATTGGGCGCACCCTGCAGCAGCTGCACCCGGAAATCACGCGGGATATCCTGCACCGAGGGTATTTTGTAGGTATCGGGTGAATGGTTCAGCAATCGTCCATGCGAATCCCATTTGCATTCTTCGGTGGTTACCCAGCCCAGTCCCTGAATATAGCCGCCCTCCACCTGTCCGATGTCGATGGCCGGGTTCAGGGAATCTCCGACATCATGGAGAATATCAACCCGCAGCAAGCGGTGATGCCCGGTCAATATATCCACTTCCACCTCGCTAACGGCCATACCGAAAGCAAAATAATTAAACGGCCGCCCGTGTCCTTTGTCGCGGTCCCAGCCGATATCCGGCGTACGGTAAAATCCGGTGGAACTCAGGCTCACTTGCCGCAAGTAGGCATTTTGCACCAGCTCGCGGAAGGTTACGCGACGATCCGGTTTTGCAGCGTCAAATACTTCATTGTTTTCGAACACGATATCTTCTTCAGATGATGTTGTATCACAGGCCTGTTTGTTTAAATAGTCCGCCGCTACCGGTCGCAACCTGTTTTTGATGGTTTCCACAGCGTTTTTCACCGCCATGCCGTTCAGGTCGGTTCCCGCCGATGCGGCGGTTGCCGAGGTGTTCGGTACTTTCGAAGTATCCGTGGCATTCACTTTGACCCTTTCCGGGCTGATTCCGAATTCCAGCGCGGCGATCTGCTTCATTTTGGTATGCAATCCCTGGCCCATTTCCGTACCGCCGTGGTTGACCAGCACCGTGCCGTCCTGATACACATTCACCAGCGCTCCGGCCTGATTCAGAAATGAAGTGGTAAATGAAATGCCGAATTTTACCGGCGTCAGCGCCATTCCCCGTTTTTCAAATTCGTGCGCGACATTGAAGACCTCGATCTCTTCCCGCCGCTTTTCGTATTCCGAGGAAGCGACCAGTTGGTCGTAGATCATTTGCAGACGGTTGTCTTCCACCTGCTGTCCGTACGGTGTGATATTATTTTTTTCCTGCCCGTAAAAATTAGTGAACCGAACATCGGCTGCATCCTTTTTCAGGAAACGTGCCACCCGGTCGATCACATTTTCGATACCGGCCATGCCCTGCGGTCCGCCGAAACCACGGAAGGCCGTGTTGGAAGGCAGGTTGGTTTTCCACACCCGCCCGGTGATGGAAATATTCGGAATGTAATAGGCATTTTCCGCGTGCAGCATGGCCCGTTCCAGAATGGCAAAGGACAGATCGGTCGCCGCACCGCCGTTGCTGTTCAGTTCCACTTCCAACGCGACAATTTTTCCATCGGAATTAAAACCGGTTTTATATTTGATCAGATACGGGTGTCGTTTGCCGGTCATGATCTGGTCATCGTCACGGAACAGGCGGATTTTTACCGGACGTCCTGTGGCATGGGCCAGTAATGCCGTCCAGCAGGCGGTGTGATTGGCCTGGGTTTCCTTGCCGCCGAAAGCGCCGCCCATGCGCCGCACTTCCACCTTTACTTCGTTGCGCGGGATACCCAGCACCTCGGCCACCAGCGCCTGCGTTTCCGACGGATGCTGGGTGGAACTGTACACATTCATTTCCCGTTCTTCGCCGGGAATGCACAGTGAGGCGTGCGTTTCCAGGTACCAGTGCTCCTGGGCACCGGTGCGCAGCTCCCCTTCCAGCACGTACTCGGCTTCGGAAAGCGCGGCCTGCACATCACCGCTACCCATGCGCCGTTCCGGTCCCAGCAGACTGCCGGCCGTCATCGCTTCGTCAATATTCAGAATCGTTTCCAGTGGTTCGTATTCGATTTTAATGGCCGCCTCAGCCCGGCGACACAACTCCTCCGTCTCCGCGGCGATCAGAAATATCGCCTGGCCGATAAAAGTAACCTCGTTTTCCGCCAGACACGGCTCATCTTTCACCACCGGTCCCAGCTGGTTTTCACCGGGAATATCACGGAAACTCAGGACGGCATGCACACCGGGAATCCTCCGGGCCGTCTGCAAATCAAAGGAGTTTATTTGCGCATGGGCATGCGGACTGTACACCACTTTCCCGACCAGCAACTGCTCGCCGACCGGAATATCGTCCACATACAGCGCCCGGCCTGTCACGTGCAGCATGGCGCTCTCATGCACCTCGATGTTGGATTTATTTGCCATTAGTACCTCTCAATCAATCCCCCCTTTTTTAAAGGGGGTTAGGGGGATTCAAAACCACCCTGCACCGCATAGTTGAAGTTTAAACCCCGGATTTTTACGTAGCGCCCGACGATTTATTTCCTGCCTGCTCATGCGCCATGATCCACTCTTCAATTCTTCGCAACACATCTTCCATATTATTGAATATTTCATCATTTGTGAAACGCAAAAAATGAAATTTTTTCTCTTCCAACTGCTTTTGACGCCAGGCATCATATTTTTCTTTACCATTATGACTGCGACCATCAATTTCTATGATCAGCCGTAGGCGATGGCAGAAAAAATCGACAATAAAATGCTCCAAGGGTCTTTGTCTTAAAAATTGATACCCCAACATTTGTCGCCGCTTGAGTTTTTTCCAGAGCAGGATCTCGGCCAACGTGGCATGATTGCGCAGTTCACGGGCACGCTTGTTGAGATGTGGATCATAGTGCAGTTTTTTCATCAGGAATCCCCCCTACCCCCTTTATGAAATGGGGTTGTGCCCAGCCAGACCCGCATCACCAGATTCCGCGCCATCACCCGCCGGCCTTCGGCGCCGGCCCGGGCATCACTGATCGGCGTAAACTCCGCATCGATCAGTTCCATGGCCTGTTCGACGTTTTCACGACTCCATGATTTTCCACTTAAAAACGCCTCAGCCTGTTCCGCCCGCCGGGTCATCTCGGCCATACCGCCGTAGGCCAGTACAATTTCTTCAACAATATTATTTCCGTTCAAGCGCAGCCGAAATCCGCCGCTGACGGTGGCAATATCCAGATCCCTGCGTTTCGATATTTTGTAAAATTTGACGATCGTGTTATCGTCCGGCAGCGGAATCTCTACCGCCGTGATCAGTTCGTCGGCTTTGCAGACCGTCTGCCGGTAACCGGTTACAAATTCATTCACCGGCACCATCCGTCTGCCGGTGGGGCTTTGCAGTTCGATGGTTGCCTCGTAGGCCATCAGCAGCGGCAGCGGATCGCTGATCGGCGAAGCGGTACCCAGGCTGCCCCCCAGCGTGGCCATATTGCGGATCTGCGGCGAACCGAAGACCGCCAGCATGTCGTGCATCGCCGGCAGCGTTTGCTCAACTTTATTTTTGATGCTGTTCAACCGCGCTCCGGCGCCCATGCGAATGGCCTGTTTC
>JAJRVZ010000031.1 GCA_024277055.1 Calditrichota bacterium | reverse complement strand
CCCGATGGCCGCGCCATCACCAAGATCGGGCCCCATCCTTACTTCAACAATCTGCCAAAGGAAAAATGGCCCAAAGAGGAAGGAGGCAAGCTTGTTCTGCTCTCCACCGAAATATTTCAGTCGGTGAACCCAGGTTTTGTGGTTATTCTCACTCCTGTGGTTGTCTGGTTCTTCGGCTTCCTGCGCAGGAGGAAAAAGGAACCCTCGACACCCGGTAAAATCGGCTGGGGCATGCTGATCACGGCCGCATCGACGCTGATTATGGTTATGGCGGTGGTTGCATCGCAGAACGGAGCGGTTAAAAGCTCACCCATGTGGCTGATAGCCACCTATGGCGTAATCACCGTAGGCGAGTTGTTCCTCAGCCCAATGGGACTGGCGCTGGTTTCGAAACTCAGCCCGCAGCGCCTCACCGCCCTGATGATGGGTGGCTGGTTTCTGGCTACCGCGCTGGGCAATAAGCTGTCCGGCGTGCTCTCCGGGCTGTGGGGCAGTTTTGACAACAAGGTCTGGTTCTTCATGATCAATTTCGCAGGAGCCATGTTCGGCGCGCTGTTGATGTTTATGCTGCTTAAATGGATACGGCGGGTGGTGCTGGAACATACCGGCAGCCATTAGATTTTTTAAAACTGAGCCCCGGTAATTCGCCGGGGTTTTTTTATTGAAAAAGATTATCGGGATCAATGCGAAAACGGTTTAATAATAAAAGAATCGTCTGTTCAAAAAGATTCATAAACAGCGCGGTGTATTAACAAAATCGTATTTTCCGGTAATTCAAGCCGCCGTTGGAATTCAACCTCTGCAAGGTCCATAAAATTGAAGGCAAGGTTGCGCTGCAATAATTTTTCTCTTGCGGGATAATTCATCCTTCAATTGCAGAATGTTTTTTCCATTTCAAAACTAAAAAAAATAGATAACCGGGATTGAACCAGCCCCGGAGGGGCTGCCTGTTTATGGAAAAACCGCTATCAGAGATTTTAACGAGCCCCGTCAGGGGTGTTCTGTCATTTCACAAATTCTAATTATATCACGGGATTACAGGTCGCCGCGATGCGGCTGAATTTTGTGTTGGATTGCGACAGGCTATAAACAGGTTACCCCTGCGGGGTAAAATAATGGTTTCTTGCGGAATATTTCTGCAAACTGTATATGCGGAAATATCAGGTCAACGGGATTGAACCAGCCCCGGAGGGGCTGCCTGTTTATAAAAAAAACGTATATCGAAAATTCGATTAAGCCTGGTCGGGGCGCTCCGACCGACGCACCTATGATCAACAAGTGACCGACCGGGAACAAACAAAAAACGCTCCAAACGGAGCGTTTTATACAATATATTTTATGATATCCTAATTAATCCTTTTTATAGTAAGCTTAACCCGCCGGGTCTTGCAGCTGGTCGGTTTCCACTGCACGAGGATCGGCGCCTGGTAGGTACCGCGTACAATCCGTCCGGTTTTACCCGTTCCGCCGTCGGACACCAGAAAACTGATACCCCGCTTCATGCGCAGAAACCGCTTGGCAGGCACTTCGATAAATTTGGCCAGTACTTTCTCAACAACCGATTCGCTGAATTTGAAGGCATCCATTAGTTCGTTGAAAATATGCACGAAGTCGTACTTGGCATATTCGATGGTACGGGAGGGAATGACCCGCGGATTTTTCAACGCGTATTTACCTTTGGAAGCCATGAATTTTACCGGGTTGCTCAAAACTTCCGGCAAGTCATGCTCCATCAGCAGTGTCTCAAATTCGTTGACCGTAATGCCGGCATTGCGTTCGCTGGCTGCCAGTGAAATTTCTATCCGTCCGTTTTTGACTTCATATTTCTGCAGCAACTCGTTCAGTTTATCCAGGTACCCCAGTTTCGGATCACTCAGATTAATGGAATCAACCTGGTGACCTGAGACAGGCACATCGACCTCTTCATTGAAGACCACCGTTTCATCGTCATAAAAAAGAACCGAAGTCTGCCGTTTACGTTGCCCGAATTCATGAACGCCGTCCAGATCAATAAAATAGACCGGTGCTTCCGGAACATTGTTATAGGTAACACAGTTTTTCAATCCCGACCCCATGAAAGTGAGATGAGAATCGGCGTTTCTCGGCTCGCAGGCCTTCTGTTCTTCGGTCAGTTCATTGCGCAATTCCATGCGGTCGTGCCGGTAATCGGCATCGATGGGGAACAGCCCCTGAAAAGCCTTTATCAACGAAACGATCTGGTCGCGACTGTAATCAAGACGCGCAGCCAGACTCTGATCCAGATAACCGGCGGTAGTATGATAGGAACAATACATCGCCTTTTTGTACCGTTCCAGCAAATTACCGAAGTCCTTGCGAATTCGGGCGGTAACATCAACCAGATCGAATCGTGATTCCGGTGCTATCGAGATTATTATTTCCTGAGGAGTGTTTTGCATATTCTGCTCCTGTATCCATATCCATTCGAAAAATGAGCGCGTTTCACAACCGCCGATTTTTAACCTCGGAATTTACTTATTTTTTATCAAAAATCAAACGACGGGCTGGAATGCCTAACGCTTTACCGGTCGCTGCTATTCCATGATTCCGCTAACGGACCAGCAGGACCTTTTTATACTCGGTATCCAATCCTGCTGTAATAGCTAAAAAATAAATTCCTGAACTGAAATCCGTTCCGTCCCATGAAACCGTTTTCAAACCTGGGGACGAATACCTGATCACATGCCGGTGAATTGTACGGCCGGAAAGATCGTATACTCTGAATTCGATATCCCTTGCAATATAAAGATTGAATTGCAGCCGCACCGCGGGATTAAACGGATTGGGCCAGGCCCGGTCCAGGTGGAATTGTCCCGATTTTTGGGGTAAGGTCCTTTGCAGACGATTCACCGTTTGCCTGTTTTCAAAATAGAGCATCCCGCCGAAACTGCTGCCGCACAGCAGATCGATATCGCCGTCGTTGTCAGCATCGAAAGCTCGTGGTACGGAATGAAACTGACCATTTATTGAAAACGATGATGCTGATGAAAATTGTGCCAGGGTTTCGGTTCCCGTGTTCTCGAAAAAGGCTGTGGAACCGGACTGACTGCCGACAAGAATATCCAGGTCTCCGTCGCCATCAAGATCAACCAATTCCGGCGCGCTGAAGCTACCGTTCCGAATAGCCGCTACCAGCTGGGTTTCCTCGGTAAAACCGGCGCTTGCACTGTCGCCCCGGTTGCGGAAAAAGCGCAAATCCCCGTTCACGGTACCCAGAAACAGATCCGGGTCGTTATCGGCATCAATATCGGCAAATACCGGTTTGGTATATTGTCCGCCACTGATGCCCTGAAAATTATTGGTGCGCCATTCAAATTGCGGTTGAAAGCGGGTGCCGGTGTTTTCATAAAACTGGAGGTTGCCGAAAAAATCACCGAGAAACAGATCAAAATCCTGGTCGCCGTCAATATCGGTAAAGGCGGGACTGTAATTAAACCCGTTGTTCAGCAGAATATCTCCGGCTGAATTTTCTGAATAGGACGTACCTGCCGACGACGAGATATTTTCAAAAAAATGCAGGCGTTTACTCTGACCTGCTCCCGGTTCGGTCTCGTTTCCTACGAACAAATCCCAATCTCCGTCGGCGTCAATATCCACAAAGGCCGGTGCCGATTTTTCCCCAAAATCGATTCCGTATAAAAAACGGCTGGTATTCAGGATCAGAAACGGTGACAGTGCATCGCCCTGATTCTCATACCACAGAAAATTATCCACCAGGTCCCGGGAAGAAAACCATAAGCCGCCCTGCACACCGATAAACAGGTCCGGGTCGCTGTCGCCGTCGATATCGGTGAACTGCGGAACGTTGTAGCCGCCGGTACCGACCGGTTGCGCGGGCGGATAATCGGCCAGGGTCAACGACAGAGACGGATTCCCGCAATCACCGCTGTTTTGAAGAAAGTACAGGCTGCAGGAAAAAAAATCGCCCCAGAACAGGTCGCTGTCATAATCGCCGTCGATATCCACAAGTGTAAGGGCATTGGCGCCGTGCTTTTCCGGGAACGGTTTGTCGGATTCAAACTGCGCGTTGTTACAGTGATCACCATAAATAAAAATACCCTGAAAAGTATCGCTCAGGCTGACGAAGCGGGGCAGATTCCGGACATCGTTTCCGGAATTTTCATATACCGCCACATATCCGCTTTGTCGTCCCAGCAACAGGTCGGGATCGCCGTCACAATCCAGATCGGCTATCTCAGGAATATTCGTAATTTCAGCTTCAATAAAGCCCCCGTCCGTATCACGCAGCGTATCTGCCGCCAGTTCAAAATTCGGAAAGGCCGCCGGGCCGGTGTTACGGTAAATGCGGATCAGGGCCACGGGTGATTCGCAGAACAGGTCAAAATCCTGGTCATTGTCAATATCGGCAAAACGGAACCATGAACCGATATCCAATCCGGCAAAGTAGTCGCTGCGCCATTGCCACTGCGGCTGTTGAATACTGCCGGTATTTTCATAATAGCGCAGGCGGGACTGCTTGTCCTGTACAAAAAGGTCCATGTCGCCGTCGCCGTCCCAGTCGAGAAACTGTGGACGGGGAGCGGTCAACCCCCCGAAAAAGGGTAATTCGTATTGGCGGCCGTTGTTATCGGAAACAACAAACGGCGCTACCCTGCGTTCAAATTGAAACGTTTGTGCCTGTAGCGGGACCGATGTTACGAACAGGAACAGTATAAATACAGATTTCAGAACAGTACCTCACAGAACTTCAATGTTCGTTGTGATAGATTCCATTAAAAATACCGGTACTTCCCGTACCAGTTCCGGCAGGCCGATGGCGCGCAGCACATGCGGCGGAAAAGCCCGGAATTTAAGGGAAACCGAAAGCGCTACCCATCCGCCTGTCTGAATGCCCGGCAAGGTATAAACGGTGTGGTCGCTGGAAAAAGCCGGAATCGTGTTCAGTTCAACCGCATCCGCTTCCCAGAAAAAAGGGATTTCATTACCGTTGAGCATGGCCTTGCCTGTGTACAGTTTTAATTGCAGGTCTTCCGGCAGGTCGCCGTTTGCCACCTGTTCGGAATGGTGATCGGCCAGGTCGCCGTTGTCATCCAGATAACCGGATTCGAAATAGACCTGAGCCCCGTCCGCAGAAAGCAACCGCACTTCAAGCCACATCTGTCTTTCAAAAGTTGAGCCGCTGGGGATGTTGTGACCGGTTCGGTCGTTGCCGACCGTAACAGCGATCTGCCAGTTTTCACCGGCATTGATTTGCGCCGGTGCCTGCAGACTGAGGGAAACGCTGTTCTGCAGCAAATTGGTTACGGCTTCGATGGTTTGTGCTTTTCCGGGGAAATCGGTCAGCGGAATATCGACGCCGGTGAAAGTATGACGATGAACTTCGCGCTGCGGCCCGTCCGTGGCTGCCTTTCCGCTGTAAAGCGGCATATGGCAGGCCTGGCATTCCAACCCCATGGCCGAATACAGGCTGGCGTCCCACTCCGTGCTGGTGGCCTCGACCCGAACACCCAGCGGGGAAATAATATCGTGACAGGGCGAGCAGATTGCCGAGGTGGAATAACGGGCATCGTATTCCGAATCATGATAACTGTTTGCCTGCGGATCGGCAATGCTGCCCCGGCGAATGCGATCCGTTCGAAATTCGGTAATTGAATGGCCGCGATCAAAATTTTTTATCAAATGGCAGACATCGCATTGTATGCCTTTTTGTGCCAGTTCGGATAAATCCGCCCTGTCGAATCCCGGTCCGGTCTCTCCGAACATCGACCCGAGCGGGCTGTGGCATTTTATACAAAACTGATCCAGCTCGTTGCCGCTGCGTTCCTGCCCGATCTCATTCAACCGAAAAAAAACGGGGTCTTCGAAAGCATAGGCGTGCATTGAGGTCTGCCATTCGGAAAAGTGGTTCGGATGGCAGGGCTGACAGTTTTCAGGCATGGAAAAAGCCCCCCTCAAAAGGGCCAGTGAATCGGGACTATTGTCGGTCGGCGGGCCGGACGGCTGCGTATCCCGGCATGCCGTTAATACAACGAAAAGTATTCCAAGGGTTATTGTGATTCTTTTTTTCAAGCGAAGTACCTGTTTTTCATAGCCGTGCATAACGCAAAACCTGTCCGGATTATTCACCGCCTTTATTTCACTGCTTCAGATTTTTTTCAACCCAATCTTCGAAAATCATCTTTCCGGTCATCTTATAATTCACTATTGAAATTTTAAGCGGTTATCCTGCGTATTTACTTTTCTATTATGAAAAAACAAATTAATATTTTAACAGCCACCGTACTTGTGCTGTTCTCCTGCGGACAGCAGTCTGTACCGGAAAAAAACAAGGAAAATGACTTGCACCAATATACCAATCATTTAATAAATGAAACCAGTCCCTATTTACAGCAGCACGCCCATAACCCGGTGGACTGGTATCCCTGGGGCGAAGAAGCGCTGCAAAAGGCGGTCGATGAAAACAAACCGATTCTGGTCAGCATCGGTTATGCCGCCTGCCACTGGTGTCATGTAATGGAGCACGAATCGTTTGAAGATGAAGCCACCGCCAGACTGATGAACGAACTGTTCGTATGCATAAAGGTCGACCGCGAGGAGCGGCCCGATAGCGATCAGGTTTATATGGCATTCGTGCAGATGACCACCGGCAGCGGCGGCTGGCCGTTGAATGTTTTCCTTACACCGCAACAGGAGCCCTATTTCGGCGGCACTTACTTCCCCCCGGAGGACCGCTACGGTCGTCCTTCATGGAAGCGCGTCCTTCAGTCGGCCGATAATTTTTATCACAACAAAAAACGGGAATTGGATGAAAATCTGAAGATGATCCGTAATGCCTACAGCAATATGGAGACCTCCTGCTCTCAGAACCGCATTCCGGATGAATCGATACTGCAAAGCGCTGTTGAGAATCTGGCAAAGGCTTACGATCCGGTTTATGGCGGATTGGGCCGGGCGCCGAAATTCCCTGCCATCCAGCCGCTGGAGCTGTTTCTGCGCCGGTACAAAAAAAGCGGTGAGAAAAAATACCTGGAGATGGTTACCCGTTCCCTGCGTCAAATGGCCCGTGGCGGTATTTTCGATCAGATCGGCGGCGGATTCGCCCGGTATTCGGTGGACGATCAGTGGCTGGTTCCGCATTTTGAGAAAATGCTGTACGACAACGCCCAGCTGGTTCCCTTGTACCTCGATACATGGCTTCTGACCCGGGACGATTTTTTTCTGAATGTCGTACACCAGACGCTTGAATTCGTACTACGCGAACTGACTTCCCCGGAAGGCGGCTTTTATTCCAGCCTCGATGCCGACAGCGAGGGAAAGGAGGGCAAGTTTTACGTATGGAGCAAGCAGGAAATACTGGATCTGCTCGGAGAAACGAATGGTGAAATTTTCGGCGAATATTTCGGCGTAACCGAAAAGGGTAATTTTGAAGGTGAAAATATTCTGCACATAAACACTGAAATAGAATCGATCTCCGGTAAATTCCATAAAACGGCCGCCGAAATCGGAGAGATTATTCAACAGGGAAAAGCAATCCTGTTCGAAAAACGCAACCGGCGGGTGCGTCCCGGATTGGATGATAAAGTCCTCACCGCCTGGAACGGATTGATGCTGACCGCCTTTGCCCGCGCTTACCAGGTAACCGGCAAAGCGGAATACGCCGACGCCATCCGCAGCAATATCGCCTTCCTGAAAAAAAACATGTATAAAGCAGGTCGCCTTCTGCGTTCCTATAATCACGGTCAGGCTAAATACGACGCTTTTCTCGATGATTACGCCTACCTGACCCGCGCCCTGCTGGACGCCTACGAAGCATTGTTCGAACCCGGGTATCTGCAAATGGCCATGAATATTCACAGGTATGCGCAGCAACATTTCCGGGATGCCGGCAGCAATAACTATTTTTACACTTCCGATGAGCAGGATGCATTGATCCGGCGCATGAAAGATCAGCACGACAATTCCACCCCCTCCGGAACGGGAGTGATGTTGCTGAATCACCTGCGCCTGTATTCTTTGACTGAGAATTCCGAATGGCTGGAAACGGCGGAGGCTGTGCTTAAACGAAACGCCGACGCCCTGATAAAAAACGCTTACAGCTTTGCCAGTTATCTGAATGCACTCGACTTTTACCTGCAACGCCCACAGGAAATCGTACTGGTTGTTCCGAACAATGCCGACTGGTCCGATTTCCGCAGGGCAATTTTCGAACAATATCTGCCCAATAAAGTGGTCATGATGATTCATGATAAAGACGAAGCCCCCGTAATGACCGCCTCTCTGCTTCAGGGCAAACAGGCATTGGACGATAAACCGACGGCTTTTGTCTGCCATAATTTTGCCTGCAGCCCTCCGGTAACCGATATCCCCTCCTTCAGCAATCTGCTGAAATAAAAACGGCCCTCTCTTTGCAAGAGAGGACCGCGGGTGGAAGGGTGTGATGTGGTGTTGGGAAATCTATTTCAACCTGAGATTGCTGATCTAATTCGACCGTCCTGACCCATCACAGACGCCGGTTCCGTTTCCCGGACCGTTGCCGAATCCTGTCCCGTTTCCGTTACCCGGACCATGCGGACCTGTTCCGTCGCATTCACCGGTTCCGTTGCCGTTTCCCGGACCGTAACCGGTGCCGTCACCGGGGCCCTGGCCATTATTACCGGTACCGTCTCCAGGTCCGTAACCGCCGTGATTTCCGTTTCCACGGAAGCGATACTGTAACATGTCGTTGATACCGTCGCCGTTCAAATCCTGGAACTGTGACTGGGTCGCCGTCTGGTTCCGGACTTTGAACTGGTTGCGGGTCTGGTCCTGTGCCACGCTCATCCCAACCCATATCAACACCAATCCCACCACGATACCAAGTTGAGTGAAGCGTTTCATCTGATTCTCCTTTTTAGTTAGTTAATCAGGTTGCCGCTTATATATCAAGTGCCGTGCCAGTTTTACAGAAAAACTGACAAGCAGATAATAAACAGTATGTTATGATAATTAATACAAACGTATCATGGAATTACAATTCGACCTGCGGGGCGATTCCGGAACTGAGTGGTCGAATAAAACGGAAGGAATTACAATAATCGATTTTGATTGTAACCGGGAAAGAAATTTTCCTCGGACAGGGAAGTTTCGGTACTATTCAGAACCGGGGTGATATTTCTTTATTCAGGCAACACTATTCGGCAGGCAGAATTTTACCGGTAACTTCTCCGAAACCAACCCGATACCCGTCACCCTCGCACCAGCCGCGCATGGTGATGCGGTCGTAATCGGCAATGAATTTGCGTTCTTCGCCCTCCGCAAGCTGTATCGGCTTACTGCCGCGCCAGGTCAGTTCCAGCAAACTGCCGTAGGAATCCTCCGTTGGTCCGCTGATGGTTCCCGAAGCCAGCATGTCACCGGTGCGCATGTTGCACCCGCTTACTGTATGGTGCGCCAGTTGCTGGTTGATCGTCCAGTACAGATAGCGGAAATTCGACCGGCATATAATTTTTTCTCTGACCATGTTTGCGCCCTGCATACTGACCTGCAGTTGAATATCATAGGTCCAGTCATCGGGTCGGGACAAATAGGGCATTGGTTCGGGATCCTGCGCAACCGCCGGCACGCGGAATGGTTCCAGTGCCTCCAGGGTTACTATCCACGGGGAAATCGAGGTGGCGAAGTTTTTGGCCAGGAACGGTCCCAGCGGCTGGTACTCCCATTTCTGAATATCCCGTGCCGACCAGTCGTTAACCAGTACCATGCCGAAAATATGTTCATCGGCCCGGTCAACAGGAACGGGTTCACCCGGTTCGGAACCGGGTCCGATAAAAAAGCCCAGTTCCAGTTCGAAGTCCATCAAACGGCTGGGACCAAATCGCGGCGGCCGGCTGTCGTCAGGCCGGGTCTGTCCCTTCGGCCGGCGAATGTCCGTGCCGCTCACTACCACCGAACCGGCGCGCCCGTGATAGGCGACCGGCAGGTGCAGCCAGTTCGGCATCAGCGCGTTGTCTTTTCCCCGGAACATAATACCGACATTGGTGGCATGTTCCTTCGAAGAATAAAAATCGGTGTAGTCGCCGATCTCAACCGGCAGCAGCATTACCGTTTCCGCCATGGGTATCAGACATTCCGTTTTCAGCCCGTCGCTATCCCGCAGTTCCGGATTCTCTGCGGAAAGCAATTCCTGCAGACGCCGGCGAACCTTTCGCCACACCGGCCGCCCCAGTTTCATGAATGTATTCAGGGCAGACTTATCAAAAACGGGAGACTGCGGCAAATCACAACCGGACAGCATCCGGCGTCGTTCCACTTCCGAAAGGTCCAGAACGAAGTCACCGATGGCGACACCCACCCGCGGTTTCGGATTTTTCACGGTTCTGAAAACACCATAGGGCAGATTCTGAATCGGAAAATGATTTTCACTGTCAACTTCGATAAATGATTTCGGTTTTTGACTCACATAAACTCCCGTTTATTTTAACCAGTTCAATGTTCTCAAATCCCGCCGGGGGTCGTTAAAACTGCAACTGCCGAACGCCCGCGCAAAATCTCTGCGGCTTTTCCGAATCTGTTCAACGGAAACAGAGAAATCTTTCCAACGGAAACCAGTGTCGCCCCAGCTGAATGAGTCGGGATTTTCATCGGCCAGTATTGCCGCCACAGATTCCGCATCCAACTTATTATGATGCAGCAGGATCGCCGCTCCGAACAAATTGACAAAACCGTGCATTTTGTTCTGCACCTCTTCGCTGTAATGGCGAATCGGATGGTGCAGTCCGGCAGTGGCCTTGAAGGGCAGATTGTTTTCTTTGCAGGCCAGCAAAGCCGATGCTATCTGTTCAATTTCCGGAAAGGCGGACGCATGCACCCCGCCGCAACGAATTTTCAGATTAAAAGCATAATTGCTCCCGTGACGAATTTCAGCCAGCGTTTTGATCGCAGCCGGATAATCCGTCTGCCAGTTTTCCGTAAAAACGGATTCAAAAAACACAGGCAAATCCGCCAGATCATTCTGTCCGAAAATT
>JAJRVZ010000030.1 GCA_024277055.1 Calditrichota bacterium | reverse complement strand
GGTTTCACAACTGCGACCCAGTATTCCGGTGCACCTTTTCCTTTACCCATACGGGTTTCCGCCGGTTTCTGCGTAACGGGTTTGTCCGGAAAAATGCGGATCCAGACCTTTCCGCCGCGTTTTATGTAACGGGTCATGGCGACACGGGCGGCTTCAATCTGCCGGCTGGTTATCCAGGCGCCGGTCATGGCCTTAAGCCCGAAGCGCCCGAAAGCAATATAATTCCCCTTCTGCGCATTGCCCGACATATTGCCGCGTTGTTTCTTACGATATTTTACTCTTTTTGGCATTAACATGGGATTCTACTCCAGTATTAGCGTTTTCCGATTACTTCACCATTACAGATCCAAACCTTGATTCCGATACAACCGTAAGTGGTATGAGCGGTGTAGGTGGCATAATCAATATCCGCCCGCAACGTATGCAGCGGAATCCTACCCTGTTTGTATTCTTCGCGTCGAGCCATTTCAGCCCCCCCGAGACGCCCGGCACATACGATCTTGATTCCTTCGGCGCCCAGGCGCATGGTGCTGGTAATCGCTTTCTTCATCGCACGCCTGAAACTGATCTTGCCTTCGAGCTGACGGGCAACATTCTGCGCTACCAGGTAGGCATTCAACTCCGGCCGCTTGATTTCAGATATATTGATCTGAACGTCCTTCTGCGTAATCTTTTTCAATTCTTCGCGCAGCTTGTCAACCTCTGAACCCTTCTTGCCGATCACAATGCCGGGTCTGGCCGTATTGACATCCAGAATTATTTTTTTGGCTGTCCGTTCGATACCTATTTTTGCCACTGCGGCATTTTCCAGACGTTTACGGATATATTTTCTCAGGCGCAGGTCTTCCTGCAACTTTGTTGAAAACTCCCTTTCGTCGAACCAGTTCGAGTTCCAGTCCTTAATAATGCCTAACCGAAAACCAATCGGATTTGTTTTTTGTCCCAAGGTACACTCCTCGCTTAGGAAATCACTTTAAATCTTCTACTTTTATTGTAAGATGGGCAGTGCGCTTGCGTATCTTTCCGGCCCGCCCCATCGACATCGGACGAAAGCGTTTCAACGTAGGACCGGAGTTTACATAAGCTTCTTTGATAACAACTTCAGAAAGATCGATTTTTTGCCCTTCTTCCAAATTTCCAAGGTTGGCAACCGCGGAACGGATTGCCTTTTCCACATGGATCGCAGCATCTTTCCGCGTAAAGTGCAAGGCCGAAAGAGCCTCTTCAACACGCTTACCCCGCACCAGGTTTAAAACCTGACGAATTTTCCGCGGTGATTTTCTGATATATTTGCTGTGTGCTACTGCCTGCATTTTATTGCTCCATCAATTCTTTTTTAGCGGATGCGCGAAGTTCTCTCGGCCAGTTTCCCACCGTGCCCGCGAAAGGTTCTCGTCGGTGCAAATTCGCCCAGTTTGTGTCCGACCATATTCTCACTGATATATACCGGAATAAACTTTATCCCGTTATGAACAGCAATGGTATGGCAGACGAATTCCGGTGGTATAGTGGAGCGCCGCGCCCAGGTTTTTACCACGCTTTTCTTGTTTTCAGCGTTCAACTGCTCGATTTTCTTCAAAAGATTCGGATCGATGAACGGCCCTTTTTTTATTGATCGTGCCATTAATAACTCCTATTTACGCCGTTTCACAATCATTTTATCGGAGGCCTTTCTTGACTTGCGTGTCTTCAGGCCCTTGGACAACTGCCCCCACGGTGACACCGGATGGCGCCCACCGGAAGATTTTCCTTCACCACCGCCCATCGGGTGGTCGATCGGGTTCATGGCGACACCGCGCACATGAGGACGACGCCCCAGCCAGCGGCTGCGCCCGGCTTTTCCGATTGAAATATTATTGTGATCTATATTTGAAACGATTCCAATGGTTGCATAGCAATTGATCGGAACTTTTCTCATTTCACCGGAAGGCAGCTTCAGCAGAGCGTGCTTCCCTTCTTTCGCAGCCAACTGCACCGCCGTTCCGGCGCTGCGTGCCAGCTGCCCACCTTTTTTCTCACGCAATTCAACGTTATGCACTTCCATACCTACCGGAATTTTCTCCAGTGGCAGGGCATTGCCGACTGCAATATCCGCATCCGCGCCGGACACGATAACATCGCCGACCTTCAACCCGTTCGGCGCCAGAATGTATCTCTTTTCCCCGTCTGCGTAATGCAGCAATGCTATCCGGGCAGTACGGTTCGGATCGTATTCAATTGCAGCAACCTTTGCCGGAATATCATGTTTATTTCTTTTGAAATCGATAATTCGATATTTTCTTTTATGTCCACCGCCGCGCTGCCAGGAAGTAACCCGGCCGCTGTTATTACGACCTCCGGTTTTATGAATTCCCGTCGTAAGCGATTTTTCCGGCTTACTGCGGGTAACCTGCTCAAATGTACTGACAGATTTGAACCGTTGTCCCGGTGTTTTTGGTTTGAATGTTTTAATACCCATCGTAGCTCCACCGCTATGCGTTATACGTTTTCAAACAGATCCAGCTTTTCGCCTTCAGCCAGCGTCACAATTGCTTTTTTCCAATCAGGACGTCGTCCGTAGAAACGGCCCGCACGGGTCATCTGCTGGCGCATCTTTCCGCGCACTATCATCGTTTTTACCGACTTGACCTTTACATCGAATCTTTTTTCGATTGTACTCGCAATTTCAATTTTATTGGCCGTGCGTTCCACTTCAAAACCATACTTGTTTTCAGATTCCTGTAACCTGGCCATTTTTTCTGTATATAGCGGCCGAATTAATATTTTACGTTTTTTCATTTGCCAAGCACCTCATTTACTTTTTCGAGGGCACCTTTCTGAAAGATGACCGTATTGGCTTTCATGACGTCGTATGTAGAAAAAGTGATCGATTCGCGCACTTCAACGCCGTAAAGATTCTTTGCCGATTTATAAATATTCGGTTCGTAACTGCTAGTGAGAACCAGTACCGATTTTCCCGAAGTATTCAACGCCTCCAGCAGATCTTTCATCGATCTCGTCTGCGGTTTTTCATAGCTGAAATCTTCAACAACGACAATCTTTTCTTCCCGGGCTTTATAAGCAAGCGCCGATCTGCGCGCCAGCGCCTTTACTTTTTTGGGAATTCCCACCGAGTACGTACGGGGATGCGGCCCGAACACCCTTCCGCCACCGGTATGCTGCGGTGCGCGACTGGTACCCTGACGGGCACGGCCCGTGCCTTTCTGACGAAACGGTTTACGGCCACCACCGGATACATCCGACCGTCCTTTGGTATCATGGGTTCCCTGACGCTGATTAGCGCGAATAGAACGAACATCAAGCCAGATGGCATGATCATTCGGCTCTATTGCAAATATGCTGTCCGCCAGTTCGACTTTTTTCGAAGTCTTCTTTCCTTTTGAATCAATAACAGTCACGTTCATGTCGCTACCTATCTATAAGCGAATTATATTTTTTTAATTTCCAGTACTGAATTAACGGAACCGGGCAACGCTCCGGTAATAAAGAGCAAATTACGCTCAGTATCAATCTGTGCGATACGGGCGGAGGGCAGGGTAACCCTTCTGTTTCCCGTTCTGCCGGCCATTTTCAGCCCCTTAAAAACCCTTGAAGGCCAGGAACTCTGACCGAGCGAACCCGGCGCACGCCAACGGTCCGACTGACCGTGTGTTTTATTTGCGCCGCTGAATCCATGGCGCTTCATAACACCCTGAAAACCTTTTCCCTTTGAGGTCCCGGTGACTACAACCGTATCCCCCACGCTGAATTGATCGACACCCAACTGATCCCCGGGCTTAAGATTCTCTCCTTCACGCAACGGAAACTCACGAATATAGCGCAGGTTGTTAACACCGGCTTTTTTAAAATGCCCCTGTAACGGTTTCGGAGTGTTTTTTTCCTTCTTTTCTTCGAAGCCGACCTGAACAGCAGCATACCCGTCGGCATCGACTGTTTTAACCTGGGTAACATAACACGGGCCGGCCTGAACAACCGTAACCGGAATAACGGTTCCGTCTTCAGTAAATATTTGCGTCATGCGCACTTTTTTGCCAATAATACCACTCATTGTCTTCTCCGGCTCTATCAGGTTTTGATCTCAATATCCACACCGGATGGAAGCTCAAGCTTCATCAGTGCATCCACAGTTTTATTCGTGGCATTCAGGATATCAATTAAGCGCTTGTGAATCCGTGTTTCGAACTGCTCACGCGATTTTTTATTTACATGCGGCGAGCGCAGTACCGTGTAAACGGTTCGCTCGGTCGGCATCGGAATAGGACCCGAAATTACCGCCCCGGTTGCACGTGCCGTCCGGATTATCTTGTCCGTCGACTTGTCGATCAGGTTATGGTCGTAAGCTTTTAACCTTATTCTAATACTTTGACCTGCCACGATTTTACTCCATCAAAATTAATCAGAACCACGGCAGGCAAATGCCCGCCGCAGTAATTTAACTTTTATTATTCAATAATTTCGGTAACAACACCGGCGCCTACCGTACGCCCGCCTTCGCGAATCGCGAACCGCAACTCTTTCTCCATCGCGATCTCTTTCTGCAATTCAACTTCCATCGTGATGTTGTCGCCCGGCATCACCATCTCGACGCCGTCCGGCAATTTGATCGAGCCGGTTACATCCGTTGTCCGGAAATAGAACTGCGGACGATACCCGTTGAAAAAAGGAGTGTGACGTCCACCCTCTTCTTTTTTCAGCACGTATACTTCGCCTTTGAATTTCGTGTGCGGAGTAATACTGCCCGGCTTCGCCGCCACCATTCCGCGCTCCAACTCATCCTTGTCAACCCCGCGCATCAGCAGACCCACATTGTCTCCCGCTTCGCCCTGATCCAGCAACTTGCGGAACATCTCAACACCGGTCACTACCGTCTTGCGATGGGCGCCCATTCCGACCAGTTCGATTTCTTCACCGACCTTCACAATTCCACGCTCGATACGACCGGTTCCGACCGTACCGCGACCGGTGATGCTGAAAACGTCTTCGATCGGCATCAGGAACGGCTTGTCCACATCCCGCATCGGTGTCGGAATATAACTGTCCACCGCTTCCATCAACTCAAATATGCATTTATTGGCTTCTTCGTCTTCCGGATGACTCAGCGCGTTCAGTGCACTACCTTTGATTATAGGAATGTCGTCGCCCGGAAAATCGTAGGCGCTCAACAGTTCACGAAGTTCCAGTTCAACCAGTTCGATCAACTCGGGATCATCCACCTGGTCCACTTTATTCAAAAATACCACGATATTCGGTACGTTTACCTGGCGCGCCAGCAGAATGTGTTCCCGCGTCTGAGGCATCGGACCGTCGGCAGCGCTTACCACCAGTATCGCGCCGTCCATCTGCGCCGCTCCCGTTATCATATTCTTTACATAATCAGCGTGACCCGGACAGTCAACATGGGCATAGTGACGGTTATCCGTCTCATACTCCACATGTGCCGTGGCAATGGTTATACCGCGCTCGCGTTCCTCCGGAGCGTTGTCTATGCTGTCAAAACTGCGGAAATCCGACAAACCCTTCTTGCTCAGTGCCTGGGTAATCGCTGCCGTCAACGTCGTCTTGCCATGATCAACATGACCGATCGTTCCGACATTAACGTGCGGCTTAGTCCTCTCAAATTTTTCTTTGGCCATTAATTACCCTCCAAATCTTATTAATTATCCTTTTAATTTTTCAATCAACTCATCGGCGACGTTTTTCGGCACCGGATCGTAATGCGAGAATTGCATCGTATAGATTGCACGCCCCTGCGATATAGATCTCAACTGAGTTGCATATCCGAACATCTCGGACAGCGGCACCATCGCCGCAACCACCTGCGCGTCTTTTCTCGGCATAATCCCCGAAACCCGACCGCGACGGGAATTAATATTTCCGATGACATCACCCAGATATTCTTCAGGAACGACGACCTCAACTTTCATCATGGGTTCCAGCAGAACCGGCGAGGCTTTTTTTGCCGCATTCTGAAGCGCCATTGATCCTGCAATTTTAAAAGCCATTTCACTGGAATCCACTTCGTGATAGGACCCGTCGTACAATTTAGCTTTTATATCTTTCATCGGATAGCCGGCGAGAACTCCGTTATTCATGGCACCTTCTATGCCCGCCTTAACCGACGAAATAAACTCTCTCGGTATCACACCGCCGACAATGGCGTTTTCAAATTCAAATCCTTTTCCCGGCTCATTCGGCTCAAAATGTATCTTTACATGACCATACTGACCTTTTCCACCGGATTGTCGAACAAATTTCCCTTCGGCGTCAACCGCCCTGGTAATCGTTTCTTTGTAGGCAACCTGCGGCTTACCAACAGACGCATCGACTTTAAATTCGCGCAGCAAACGATCAACAATAATTTCAAGATGCAATTCACCCATTCCGCTGATAATGGTTTGCCCCGTTTCATCATCGACCCGAACGACAAATGTCGGATCTTCCTCGCTTAATTTGGCGAGTGAATCGGTCAGTTTGTCCTGATCCGCTTTCGTTTTGGGTTCGATCGACACGGAAATCACCGGTTCCGGAAAATGCATCGACTCGAGAACTATATGGCGATTTTCATCACACAGGGTATCACCGGTACGCGTGTTTTTCAAGCCCACGATAGCGGCGATATCACCGGCCTGAATCGATTCGACATCCTCGCGACTGTTTGCGTGCATCTGCAAAATACGACCAACCCGCTCCTTTTTACCGGAAACCGGATTATAGGTATATGATCCCGCCTTCAACTGACCGCTGTAAGCACGCACGAAAGTCAGCCTGCCGACGTAAGGATCCGTCATTATTTTAAATGCCAGCGCGGAAAACGATTCTTCCGGTATCTGTTTACGCTCCACGACTTCATCGGTTTTCGGATGATGACCATGTATCGGCGGCAGATCGGCCGGCGAAGGCAGATAGGCGATAACGGCATCCAGCAGGCGTTGAACACCCTTGTTTTTAAAAGCAGAACCACACAATACCGGAACGATTTTCACATCTATTGTCGCTTTGCGGATAGCGGCGATCAATTCTTCTTCACCGATCTCTTCACCTTCAAGGTATTTTTCCAGCAATGTTTCATCATACTCCGCAACCGCCTCCAGAATTTCCGTCCGGTACTGATTGGCCTTGTCCACCAATCCTTTGGGGATTTCGCCTTCCTCGAACAGCGCACCCAGACTGCTTTCATTGTAGATTACGGATTTCACTTTTATCAGATCGATCAGGCCGGTAAACAGGTCTCCTTCACCCACCGGAATCTGCAACGGAACGGGATGCGCCCCGAGACGTTTGCGGATCATATCCACAACGTTATAAAAATCCGCACCGATGCGATCCATTTTATTTACAAAAGCAATCCGCGGAACCCCGTACTTATCAGCCTGTCGCCAAACGGTTTCCGACTGCGGCTCCACACCACCGACGGCGCAAAACAACGCGACGGCGCCATCGAGCACCCTCAGCGATCGCTCCACTTCGACCGTAAAATCAACGTGCCCCGGCGTATCGATTATATTAATTCCGTAACCTTTCCACATGGCTGTTGTAGCAGCACTGGTAATGGTTATGCCACGCTCTTTTTCCTGCTCCATCCAGTCCATTACCGCCGCTCCGTCATGTACCTCACCGATGCGGTGTGTACGGCCGGTATAGAACAGAATACGCTCGGTTGTCGTAGTTTTACCGGCATCAATATGAGCCATGATACCGATGTTACGTATTTTATTTAAAGCTAACTTCTTCGCCATCTAAAAACTCAGTTGCCCCCGTTACCACCGGAAGTGCGCAAAGGCCTTGTTCGCCTCAGCCATACGGTGGGTATCTTCACGTTTCTTAATAGTAGCACCTTCTTTATTGGCAGCGGCCATCAGCTCTGCCGCCAGCTTTTCGGCCATGGTGCGCTCGGAACGCGCACGCGAATAGCTTACCAGCCAACGAATGGCCAGCGTACGACGTCGGCGCTCACGAACCTCGATCGGAACCTGGTAAGTTGCCCCACCAACGCGACGGGATTTCACCTCCAGCAGCGGTGCAGCATTTTCCATTGCTTTTTTAAACACACCGAGCGGCTCTTTTTTGGTTTTTGATTCAATGATATCCATTGCATCATAAAATATGCGCTCGGCAATACTGCGTTTTCCCGCCATCATCATCCCGTTAATGAACTTGGCAACCAGTTCGCTTTTATACTTGGGATCCGGTAATATTTTTCTTTCCTGCGCCCGTCTTCTTCTTGGCATTTTAAACCATCTCCAAAAATTTAATTATCTCGGTTTTTTGGTTCCGTATTTTGAACGACCCTGCTTGCGATCACCAACGCCGCTGGTATCCAGCGTTCCACGAACAATATGATACCGAACACCCGGCAAATCCTTCACACGACCCCCGCGAATCATAACGATTGAGTGCTCCTGCAGATTGTGCCCTTCACCCGGAATATAGGCGGTTACTTCGATACCATTGGTCAGACGTACACGCGCAACTTTACGCAGAGCTGAGTTCGGTTTTTTAGGCGTTGTCGTATAAACCCTCGTACAAACACCCCGGCGCTGCGGACACGACATCAGTGCCGGCGCCTTCGTCTTTTTAATAATTTCCTTCCGTCCATGACGGATCAGCTGATTAATCGTTGGCACGTAATTCTCCTAAAATGTTAGAGCCGATTAATTTAACATCTCTTTTTTATTAATTCAAGGACAAAATGGAAAGATTTTCACAAAATCTTCAATTATTCTTTGTTTTCAGCATCAGGTTCGGGACCGGCAACCGTGTCCGGCACTTCCTCTTCTGTTTCCGTTTCCTCACCCGGTTCAACACGAAGATTTGTGAAGCGGGCCAACCCGGTACCTGCCGGTATCAGATGTCCCATAATCACGTTTTCCTTCAATCCGATCAGATGATCTTCCTTACCTGCGACAGCCGCATCGGTAAGCACCTTTGTTGTTTCCTGGAAAGAGGCAGCGGAAATGAAACTTTCCGTTGTCAGCGCTGCCTGGGTTATGCCCAATAGAATCGGAGTAAATGATGCCGGCCGTGCTTTGCGGAATTTGATCGGTTTCTTCTTGTCTTTTTTCAAATCGCGATTGATCAGTTCAACCGTCTTCTTGTCCGTTAAATCTCCCTGCCGGAATAGTGAATCACCGGGATCTGACACCACGATTTTGTCCAATATTTTTTGATTTTCTTCTTTAAAGGTTGCGCGATCCACCTGGTCGCCTTCCAGGAACTGGCTGTCTCCGCCATCGAGAATCAACACCTTCTGCAGCATTTGACGCACGATGACGCCGATATGCTTGTCATTGATTTTTACCCCCTGCAGACGATAGATTTCCTGTATTTCGTTTACCAGGTATTCCTGAACCTTGCCCGGACCTTTAATGGTCAGAATGTCATGCGGAGCCGTGGCACCATCGGTCAGTCGGTCACCCGCCTCCACAAAATCGTTTTCGTGAACCAGTATGTGCATACCATAGGGTACCGAATACTTTTTCGTTTGATCTTCACCTTCGATGATCAGTTCACGCACACCGCGCTTAATCGGTCCGAATTTCACCGTTCCGTCTATTTCCGTCACCACAGCCATTTCTTTCGGACGACGCGCTTCAAACAGTTCGGCTACACGCGGTAATCCGCCGGTAATATCACGGGTTTTTCCGATTTCCCGTGGAATTTTTACCAGCACGTCGCCGGCGTGTACTTCCTGCTTGTCCGAAACCTGTAAAAAGGCTTTGATCGGAATGATGAATTTACTTTTATCTTTACTTTTTTTATCCACCACATAAATATGCGGATTCAGATTCTTGTTCTTGGATTCAACGATTACCCGTTGCTTCAGACCGGTTTGCTCATCCAATTCTTCACGGTAAGTCATATTTTCAATAATATCTTCGAATTCCACAAAACCCGATTTATCCGCGAGAATTACGGATGAGTACGGATCCCAATCGAACAGGGTATCACTCTTCGCAACTTTCGCTTTATCCTTTACCCGCAAAGTAGAGCCGTAGGGTACGTTGTAAGTAATAAGCGTACGGTTGTTATCATCAATAATCTCGATTTTACCCGTTCGGCTCAGGACTACTTCATCACCGGTTGCGTTCGTAACTTTTTTAATATTCACATATTTAACTTTGCCGGCGAACTTGGAGGCAATATGCGATTCGGCTGCAATGCGGGCGGCCGTACCGCCTATATGGAACGTACGCAGGGTCAGCTGAGTACCCGGTTCACCGATGCTCTGTGCAGCCATAACCCCCACCGCTTCGCCGATATTGACGATCTTGCCGGTAGCCAGGTTACGTCCGTAGCACAGACAGCAAACTCCCCGGCGCGACTCGCAGGTCAGTTCGGTTCGTACAAAAACTTCATGAATGGAGGTACTGGCGATTTTTTCGGTGATTTCCTCGGTAATCATCCCGCCGCGCTTGAGTATTACTTCGTTGGTGCTGGGGTCAACAATATCCTCAGCGGCAACACGACCCAGAATTCGGTCTTCGAGCGGCTCAATGATCTCTTCACCTTCTTTCAGATCACTCATTTCGATACCGAGAATGGTACCGCAATCGTTCTCCGAAACAATAACATCCTGGGCGACATCGACGAGACGTCGCGTCAAATATCCTGCATCCGCTGTTTTCAAGGCCGTATCGGCCAGCCCTTTACGGGCACCGTGGGTGGAAATGAAATACTCGATCACCGACAGACCCTCAAGAAAATTTGCGGTTATCGGGTTTTCGATAATTTCACCGGTTTGCCCGGATAATGTTTTTTGCGGCTTTGCCATCAGACCGCGCATACCCGCCAACTGCCTGATCTGCTCCTTGCTGCCGCGTGCACCCGAATCGGACATCATGAACAGCGGATTAAAACCATCATGGTCCTTGCTCAATTTCTGAAACATGATTTCGGAAATAGCTGCGGTTACCTGCGTCCAGATATCGATTATCTTGTTATAACGCTCACCATCGGTGATAATACCCCGCATGAACTGACTCTGAATTTCCTCAACATCCGCCTGCGCCCGATCAATCAGTATCTGTTTTTCGGGTGGAGTCACAACATCGGACAGGCTGATGGAAACCCCGGAACGCATCGCATATTCAAACCCGAGGTTTTTAAGATTGTCCAGAAATTCCGCCGTAACTTTATTTCCGCGCAGTCGATAACATTCCGAAACGATTTCCGTCAGGCTTTTCTTTGACAATAATTCATTAATGAAACCAAGCCCGTCAGGTACGATTTGATTAAACAGTACACGACCGGTTGTTGTTTCGACGATTTCACCGTCAATTCGCACCTTGATGCGCGTGTGAAGGTCAATGATATCATTGTTATATGCGACGATCACTTCTTCCTGCGAAGAAAAAATCTTTCCCTCCCCCTTCTGGTCCGGTCGTACTTTAGTGAGATAATAACAACCGAGAACGATGTCCTGACTGGGCACGGCTATCGGCTTTCCGCTTGCCGGCGACAGAATGTTATGACTGGACAACATCAGGATTTTCGTCTCTACCTGTGCTTCATAGGACAGGGGAATATGAACAGCCATCTGGTCACCGTCGAAATCGGCATTGAACGCCGTACATACAAGCGGGTGAATGCGAATGGCCTTTCCTTCAATAAGCACCGGCTGAAACGCCTGAATACCGAGGCGGTGCAGCGTGGGGGCACGGTTCAGCAGTACGGGATGGTCTTCGATGATTTCCTCGAGAATATCCCAAACCTCAGGACCGCGTTTTTCAACCAGTTTCTTGGCACTTTTAACGGTTTTTACAAATCTTCTTTCGACCAGTTTGCGAATGATAAACGGCTTGAACAATTCAATCGCCATATCTTTCGGCAATCC
>JAJRVZ010000029.1 GCA_024277055.1 Calditrichota bacterium | reverse complement strand
GCGGCGAAAGCCGGTTTGAATCCGAATGATGTTATTTATGAAATGGATGGAAAAACGGTTGAATCCGTCGACCAGTTCAACGACTATGTGAATGACATGGACGACGGAGAGATTCTGAAAATCCAGGTCCTGCGCAAAGACCAGCAGGGGAATAATTTTGACCGGCTGGTATTTCTCGAAATTCCAAAGGAATAATTAATTCCGTACCGGAAAGGGCTGACAACAGGTTTATTGTCAGCCTTTTTTGTTTTCTGCCAGATGGTTCATATCTCTGCCAGGATGACTTGCGCCCCGGAACATGTGAATTGACTGCTATTTTCTATAAAAACAGGGAATTAGGAATGGAAATAGAACTGGCATGATAATTGTTAATAGAAGAAAGGTAAAATGAATAAGACAGTCTTGAATACAGGAGGTAAAAGTTAAATGGGAAAAATAATTGGTATTGATTTGGGAACGACCAATTCGGTTGTATCCGTTATGGAGGGCGGCGAGCCGGTAGTTATTCCGAATGCTGAGGGACAACGCACCACGCCTTCTGTCGTAGCGTTTACCAAAAAAGGAGAACGGCTCGTCGGGGCGCCGGCAAAGCGCCAGGCGGTTACGAATCCTGAAAATACGGTTTTCTCCATAAAACGGTTCATGGGGCGTTTCTTTAATGAAGTCAGCCAGGAAATGAAAGAAGTTCCGTATAAGGTCGAATCGGGTAAAAACAATGTGGTGGTGGTTAATGCCGGCGATAAAAAATATACACCGCCTGAAATTTCCGCCATGGTGCTGCAGAAAATGAAACAAACCGCAGAGGACTATTTGGGGCAGAAGGTTACTGAAGCGGTTATTACGGTTCCGGCCTATTTTAATGATGCCCAGCGCCAGGCCACGAAGGATGCCGGTACGATTGCCGGACTCGAGGTGAAACGAATTATCAATGAGCCGACAGCGGCAGCCCTGGCGTACGGTCTGGATAAAAAGAAAGATGAAAAAATAGCCGTATACGACCTCGGAGGAGGTACGTTCGATATTTCCATTCTCGATATCGGCGACGGTGTGGTTGAAGTAAAATCGACCAACGGGGATACCCATCTTGGTGGTGATGATTTTGATCAGCGGATCATCGATTTTCTAGTGGATGAATTCAAGAAACAGGAAGGTGTTGATCTTAAAAAAGACCCGATGGCTTTGCAGAGAATCAAGGAAGCGGCGGAAAAGGCAAAAATCGAACTTTCCTCTACACAACAGAGCGAAATCAATTTACCGTTCATCACTGCGACCGATTCCGGTCCGAAACATCTGACCTACACGCTGACCCGTTCGAAATTCGAACAGTTGATCGAGGACCTGGTAACGCGAACCATTGAACCCTGTCGATTAGCAATGAAAGATGCCGGATTGAATAATTCGGATATTGATGAAGTTATCCTTGTCGGCGGTTCTACACGAATTCCTCTGGTTCAGAAAACAGTGAAAGAATTCTTCGGAAAGGAACCGCATAAAGGGGTAAATCCGGACGAAGTAGTGTCCATCGGTGCGGCGATACAGGGTGCGGTGCTGACCGGCGAAGTAAAAGATGTGCTGTTGCTTGACGTTATTCCGTTGTCCCTCGGTATCGAGACGCTCGGTGGCGTGTGCACCAAACTGATCGAAGCCAATACGACAATTCCGACAAAGAAGTCGGAGATATTTTCCACGGCGGCGGATAACCAGACTTCGGTTGAAATTCATGTACTGCAGGGTGAACGTCCGATGGCCGCAGATAACCGGACACTCGGCAAGTTCATCCTCGATGGAATTCCCCCGGCTCCGAGAGGAATTCCACAGATCGAAGTTTCCTTCGATATTGATGCCAATGGTATCCTGAGCGTTATCGCCAAAGACAAAGCCACCAATAAAGAACAGAGCATCCGCATCGAAGCTTCCAGCGGCCTTACCGAGGAAGAAATCGAGAAAATGCGTAAGGATGCCCAGGCTCATGCAGCAGAGGACAAACAACGCAAGGAGGAGGTTGATGTCCGTAACCAGGTCGAATCAACCATTTACCAGGCGGAAAAAACGATGAAGGAACTCGATGATAAACTGGAAGCTGCTGACAAAAGCCGCCTCGAAACTGCACTGGGTCGATTAAAAGAAGCCCAGAAGGGCAGTGATGTCAGCGAGATGAAATCGGCGCTGGAGCAAATGAACAAAGACCTGAATGAAGTCGCGACAAAAATATATTCACAGCAAGGCGCCGCCGGTGCACAGGCAGGAGCAGAACAGACGAAATCGGAAGAACAGCCTGCAGACACCGAAGATGTTCAGGACGCTGATTTTGAAGTCGTTGATGACGATAAAAATTAAATAAGAGGGGAGTAATACTCCCCTTTTTTTATCTGGAAATATTCACTCCCGGGCACCTGCGGGTCAAAATTCTTTATAATATTTTTTTCTGCATTCGGGACACATGCCGTGATTGAATTGAATTTCAGAATGTTCCAGCAGGTAATTTTCAATTTTATCCCAGTAACCTTTATCGTTACGGATTTTTTTACAGGCGGCACAAAAGGGAAGTATGCCATGAAGCACTTTGATTTCATCGAGAGATTTTTTCAGTTCCTCAATGGTTTTGTTTAATTCGGATTCCGCTTTTATACGTAATTCCAGGTTGGTTTTTATAGGTTTGAATACGAAGAAAAATAGTGATGGATACAGAATAACCGTTAATATTATCCCGTCGAGAACAGCTTCATAGTAATGCGACATTGCCGGTAGTTTTGCAATAAATAACATGACGAGGATCTCTGAGATAAAAATGGAAATCAACGTGATTATAAGTAAAAATACAGGCGACGCAAACCTGTTTTTACTGGAAGTATGTTCGATGCTCATGAGTTCCTCGATCGTATACGGTGATTAAATTTTCGTCAATTATATACATATATAAATAAATATCCATCGCTTTTGTGATTTACATTAAATTCTGCAAACATTAAATTGGTTGTAAAGCAAAAAGGGAGTTACCGTTGAAAATAGTAATAACCGGCGGGACGGGGTTTATCGGCAGTCATTTGGTGGAGCACTGGCTTGATCAGCAGGCCGAGGTTCATATTCTCGACAACCTGCGCAGCGGATTTCAGCGCAATGTTGAGCTGTTTCCGGATGCGGTTTTTCATAAGGGCAGCATCACCGATACAGAAATGGTAAATCGTGTTCTCGACGGAGCCGATTATGTCCACCATCTGGCCGCTTTGATTTCTGTTCCCGAATCGATGGAAAAACCGAAAGAATGTGTGGACATCAACGTGAACGGTCTGCTCAATATTCTTGAAGCTGCAAAAAAAAATAAAGTAAAAAAGATAGTGCACAGCAGTTCGGCGGCTGTTTATGGCGAAAATCCGGAGTCCCCCAAACGAACCGATATGCGCCCGGAACCGAAATCTCCCTACGGCGTCAGTAAACTGGACGGGGAATATTATCTCGATATTTATCGGGAAGCCTTCGGTGTGGGTGCCGTTTCATTGCGTTATTTTAACGTGTTTGGTCCGCGGCAGGATCCGAATAGCCAGTACGCTGCGGCAATTCCGATTTTTGTGGCCAAAGCCTTGAAAAACGAGCCGCTGACGATATTCGGCGACGGCGAACAAACACGGGATTTTGTGTTCGTGAAGGATGTCGTTCAGGCAAATGTTCGGGCCGCGACGAAACCGGAAGCGGCCGGTGTGTTTAATGTGGCAAATGGTCATTCGATAACAATTAAAGAACTGGCGCAACTGATTGTCGACACTACCCGAAGCAAAAGTGAAATTGTATTCGCGCCACCGAGACCCGGCGATATAAAACACAGTCTTGCGGACATTGCGAACACAAAAGCGAAACTGGGATTTGAGCCGCAATTCGACCTGCTGGACGGGCTTAAGGAAACCATTCGCTATTTTATGCAGTTGTTCAGGGGATGAATCGGAAAACAACGGACATCGGTGCAGGTCTGGTATTGTTTGATGGTATGTGCGGATTGTGTGACCGGAGTGTTCAGTTTATTCTGAAGCACGAAAGGGATGCCGAACTTCGATTCGCACCGTTACAGGCGGAACCGGCTGCGGCCCTGCGGCATTCCCTGAATATTCCGCCGGATGTCGACAGTATCGTGTTCGTATTTTCAAAGGGAGAAGAAATCGGTTTTGCCGTTCGCAGTAAAGCCGTTTTCAGTATCGCCTCCCATTTGAAAATCCCCTGGCGCTGGCTTCGTTTTTTGAGTATTCTGCCAGCCGGTCCGTTAGACAAAATATATGACTGGGTGGCAAACAATCGCAGTCGTTTTTGGGGACGATTCGACACTTGCCGGATTCCGGATACAAAACACCAACACCGTTTTTTCAGCTAAGCGTGCCGTTTTTCCCATTGCTCAGGTACAAGTGCCATAACAGGCGGGCCGCAACCGCGCGGTAGGGGCGCCAGCGATTCGATATTTCCCTTTCAAGAGTTTTACCGGGAATATCCTTCAGGTTTTTCAAAATCTTCATCGCCTTGAGAAGAGCCAGATCACCTGTCGGCCAGACGTCGGCGCGGCACCCGGCAATCAGCAGGTAAGTATCGGCGGTCCAGCGCCCGATACCCTTGATGGCGGTGAGTTTCGTTCGCACGTTGACAGTATCCTCATTCTCCATCTGCCGCAAATCGATTTCTTTGTTTCGGACGGCTTCAGCCAGCAGCCGGCAGTAGCGGGCTTTCTGTCTGCTGAAACCGAGCCCGCGCAACACTTCCGCTTCGAGTTGAAGAAAACCATCCGCCGTGACCGTTCCCATGTACCGCTTTAATTTATCGAATGTCGCTTTGGCCGAGGCCAGCGAAACCTGCTGTTCGAGTATAACATGTACCAGCGTGGCAAACCCCACCGGCCGCCGCCAGAAGGGCGGATGATCGAATTCCGAAATAATCCTGTTAAAATCCGGGTCGCAGGCAGACAATTGCGACGCATATCTGCTGAAATTCTCAGCAGTCAGTTTCTCAGGCATTTATGTCAGATCCCTGCTGAACAGAACAGGGTTTTTCGGCGAGTTGATTACAGTTCCCGGCGTCACGTCCGGACAAAAGGCTTCCCTGTCTGTCTGTTGTGTTTCACTCAGTTCTTCGGCCAGACGCATGTTTTCATCCATGTATATGATAGTCATAACAGCACGGGTTCGGTCGGAATTATTACCGCCGGCACGGTGCAGAGTCCAGCCGGCATGAAAACTGACGTCACCCAAATCAAATGGACGCTCGAGTACCGAAGTATTCAGTTCGGAAAGTTCGGCGGATATAATTTGTTCGCTCCGGTCGCTGATGGCCAGGTCGCGGCCGATATCAAAACCGTGACTGCCGGGAGCAAAGGCAATGGGACCCATTTCGACGGGCGTGTCCTGCAGCGGAATCCAGGCGGTAACGCAGGCGTCCGATGCCAGCGGCCAGTATTGCTGGTCGGCGTGCCAGGGAGTAAAACCGCCGCCCGGTTCCTTGAAAAGCGCCTGATCGTGATAAAGACGAACACCGCCGACCCGCATCAATTCTGCGGCGATACGTGCAAGCCTTTTTCCGAATACAAATTCCCGCACGTCCGGGTTCCGCTCCCACAGGTTCGTAACCTGAATGAAGGCCCGGTGATAGGTGTCCCGCTCCGCCGGATCGCCCTTTTGTACCGCCGATTCCAGCACCGGTTGCTCAATAATTTTTCTGTAATGCAGCAGCAGACCGGCATCGAATACATGTTTTAAATGAATAAAGCCGTTTTCATGGTAGAACTCAATATTTTCCGCGGTAAGCGTAAACGGCGCGTGCAAATCATTCATGTTTGATTCCCCGCTAAAACTGCAAAGAATATGAAAATTAAAGCGGGAGGGAAAAATTCCCGGTAAATCATTTTATTACGGTTACAATTTCCGACAGGCGCCCGATGGACCGGCGGTTTACTTGTTTGGCTTTCAGCTTTTTCAGAAAGGAATCGTCCAGAACGCCGTATTTGGACTTGGCAATTTGTGAAATGATCACACCGTTTTTTTTCAGGGCTTTGTACGCGTTCCGAAATACGGCCTGAAGATTGGGTACGGAGGCAGGTAAATCAATACCCGGCTTTTGAAAACGGTTGTCGCGGATGTAGCGGCGGTAAACCGGACTGGTGATAAGAATGCCCGCATGAATACTGTGCTGCTCCATTACGTGCCGGGAGTATATGATATCGATTGACCGGGCCGGCAGGTCATTCAGATGGGGCAGCAGGAAGGTATTGGCTACGTGTTGTTCTATGAAAGCGCGCTGCGGTGTCCAGGGCCATACGACGTGGCGGCCGGCGCCGCGTACCGTTGCCGCGGGATTTTTTTCCGCCAGAAACCGCAGCAGATTTACCTTCGTGCCGGGACCCAGCTCGAGTACGGACACATTTTGAAGAGCGGTAGGCTGCGGATAAACCTGCAGCAGTTCATGAATGATCTCTTTGAACGGCCGCAATCCGTATTTTTTATATTGAAGGATCAGTTGGTCGGCGGTCATTTTTTGTCTCCGGAATATCCCCGTTATCGGCGGCGGACGGGAATGCT
>JAJRVZ010000028.1 GCA_024277055.1 Calditrichota bacterium | reverse complement strand
CCGCTTTCCTCCTGTGGTTCCGCTATTGAGCATATTTTATGGATTTGAGTCTTTTCTTCGCTTTTTTAACCAGCGGATTTTTTTCATCCGTCTCTATTACTTTCCGATAAAACTCACCCGCCAGCTTTTCATAAGCGACCCCCTTGTAATAATCGATCTGTGGATCACTGTGTTTTAAAGCCAGTTGATCCAGTTTTTCAAGCCCGGTTTGCGGTTTTCCGTTTAGTATCAATTCGCGGGCGTATAACAGATTCAAATCGAACGAATCGGGATTTTTCTCCGCACTTTTACCGACGATCTCCACCGATCGTTTGGCCGCCTTATATCGCTTCATCTCATCCAGCATAAACCTGAAGGCGCGGCTGCTGTACCCGCGTCTGCTCAGAAACTCATCAAAATAGTGATCGGCGCCGGGAATATTGCCGGTTTTTTCGTAGGCGATACCGAGGTAGGCATAAATATCATTGCTTTCGGGATATTCATTTTTTATATGCTCCAGCATCGGAATTGCCTTCGATGCCCGTTTACGTTTCTGAAGATAGTCCAAAGCATAATTCAGCGGATCTTCCACGGAGACCGTTTCGATCTGATACTTGTTTTCGGTCAGCGTCAAACGGATGTAATGATAAAACGCCCCGTCCCTGCGTTTGCCGTAAAGGTCCGAACCTGCACCGCCGGTGATGATCTGACGCACGCTGCCGATCATGCGGTCGTTATACAAATGCTCATGGCCGCAAAACAGCACATCCACGTTGTACTTCTGCAACAATGCGACAAAACGGTCTCTTTGCAGAGGGTATTTGTCCAGGCTGTTGCCCTTATGCGGGCCGAAGGGATACGCAGGCGAATGGGTAAATACGAATCTAAACTTGCTGTCCTTCGCTTTTTGCAGGTCCTGCTCCAACCATTTCATCTGCTCATCCCCGATGCGGTTTTCCTCTCCGGGGAGCCAGGAATTCAGCAAAACGAGATGGGCATTTCCGATATCTTTGGAGAAATAGGTCTTGCCTATCTTCTTCTGGTAGACCTCGAAACTGGCAGGAGACCAGATATCGTGATTACCCGGGGCAATGAACAACCGGTCTTTAATCGGCGCCACCAGACGATTCCATTCGTCATACCATTCCTCGACAACCTGCATGTCGTTGGTGTAGCCGCGAATGAAATCTCCCGTGTGAAAAATATAATCTGGATTCTCGGCAAGGATCATTTTCATCGTTTTACGAAAAGCGATGGTCTGCTCGCCGAAATGTGATGACTGGCGGTTATCGCCCATGACGATGATTGTTACCGGCTTCTGGGCGGGTAATAACGAAACCAACACGAACAGAATGGAATAGATATGAACCCATCTTTTCACAATATTTCCCCGATTATTCCGGCTTTTTCGCTCTGACATCATAAGTACTTTCTCTTCTTGTTTTACTTAACTTCTCTGCAATGCAATTTTCGCAACATTTGTTCCAGAGCACACAAAATCATCCCCGATCTATTTATATTTTGCACAAAGCAGCGTAAGGAACTGTACCATGCCCGTAAAAACGATTTTATTCATGCTGATTTTTTTCATCGGGTGCAGCAAAGAGCAACCGCAATACGAAACCCTTTCCGAGCAGGTACAACCCGCCGGAAGTGTGCTTGACAGTCCGCAATTTGAAATCACGGCGGAAACAAAATTTATGTTGCAGGACATCCAAAAGCGTATTTATAAATCTCCATCCGATATTGAATTGCGGAAACAATTTGCGACCGCGGCGGTTCTGCCGAAGGCCATCGTAACGGCCGGATTCGGTCGATTGACACACCCGGAAACCGGGCAGGCTATTCCGCAGCATCTGGCGAAACGGGCGGCGCGACTCGATGCGGCCCGGTGGTCACTCTACGCGGCACGCTGGTTTAAAAATCCAGCCAAACCCGATTTCGGAAGGCTTACGGGAAAAAGCCTGAATTCCCTGCAAGCGGTGGATCAGCAAATTTCCGGCGACAGTCTGATCGTTTTTGTAGCCTTCGCCCTGCCGAACGAATAGCTTTAACTGCGTCGTATTATTCGTATCTGAGTTCGATTCTGTCGAATTTCATGGCTGCGACTTCTACTTTCAGCAACCTTAAATTTTCCTGATACTTCCAGCCTTTATTCCCGCCTTCATCCAGTTTTCCGCCGTCAACATACACCGACAAAGGTCTGGATACATCGTGAAAATACAGGTTCCACAGTTTGATTCCCGGATCATATTGTCCGCTTGATTCTTCCCGGCTCAGTACTAGCGCTTCAACGTCCGATATACAGCGCAGTAGTATCCTGCGGTAAAAACCGGCCGTCAAATACTCCATGCTGATACCATCATCGAAATACAACCACTGTTCCGAGGATTTTCCCGGGAGAATATCCAGTGCCAGACTTTCCAGCGGTTTTTCACCGATATATTGCTGCGGCTCCCGGGAGGGAACAATTGCCCCTTCCCGGTAAAAGATCGGTAACTGCCACCAGGGGGTTTCGCGAACGATTTCTTCCGGTCCCTCATACACCTTTCGGCTCCAGTAATCCAGCCAGCGGCCTTCAGGCAGGTAGATCTTTGTATATTGCTGACCGGCTGAAAGCACCGGTGCCACCATTATCCAGTCACCCACCATAAATTGATGCTGATATTCGTACCAATAAACCTTATCATCGGTCTCAAATTCGAGAAACAAAGGACGCATAACCGGGAAACCGTTGTCGGCGGCTTCCTGAAATATGCTGTAAAGGTAAGGCATCAGGCGGTATCGCAGTGTGATATAGTCGCGAACATTGTTTTCAATATCCTCTCCGAAAGACCACGGTTCCTGCTCGCGCGAACCGTGGTGGGTATGCGTCCGGAAAAGCGGCATCAAACTGCCGACCTGTACCCAGCGGGCGAATAATTCCGGTTCCGGGCTACCGGAAAAGCCGCCGACATCAGCGCCGACAAAAGGCACTCCGGAAAGTCCCATACCAAGGGACATGCGCACTGCCAAACCCAAATGTTCCCAGTCGGCTACGTTATCACCCGTCCAGACCGCCGCATATTTCTGTATCCCGGCATAACCGGCACGGGTCAGAATAAACGGTCTTTCATTTTTTCGGGCCTGAAGCAATCCCTGTTGGGTCGCCCGCGCCATCTGATAGGCGTAGAGGTTATGCATTTTTTTTATGTTTGCTCCTCGGCCTTCGTCTTTAAACCGTACGATGTACGGAAATTCCTTCCCCCACACCGCAGGCTCGTTCATATCAATCCAGATACCTTTCACGCCGCTCCGTACAAAATTACTTATCCGGTTGGCCCACCATTGTCGTGTTTTCAGCGACGAAAAATCAGGGAAATAGCACCAGCCGGGCCATACCTGTCCCCGGAATAATTCGCCGTCGGGGTAGGTAAGAAAATGCCCGCCCTTCACACCACCGTCGTGCACCGGGTAGCCTTTTTCAACTTTAACGCCGGGATCGACTATCGTTACGACTTTGAAACCGTCTGCAGCCAGGTCGTTGAGCATACCCTCCGGATTCGGAAAGCGTTCCTCATCCCAGGTAAATACTTTGTACCGGTCCATATAATGAATATCAAGATAAATTACATCGGCCGGAATTTTCCGTTGGCGGAAATTTTCGGCCAGCAGCCGGACACGGTATTCGGGATAATAGCTCCAGCGGCACTGCTGATACCCCAGCGCCCATTCGGGCGGTAAAGGCATACGACCCGTCAGCGAAGAATACTGCTGAATGACCGATTTCATATCCGGACCGGCTAAAAAATAGTAATCCATCGGACCGTTTTCCGCTCCGAAGGAAAACAGACGATTGTTGCCCGCGCCGAGGTTGTAGGTCGAACGGTATGTATTGTCGAAAAAGATGCCGTACGAACCCGCGTTGCGCCGGACGATGAAAAAAGGAATCGTCTGATATAGCGGATCGGTCCGGTTGCCGTATCCGGGCGTATCCGAATTCCACATCTTCCAGTAATTACCGCGTTTATCGAGATTACCGGTTTTTTCTCCCAGTCCGAAGAATTTTTCATCACCGAACAGTTTTTTCCAGGTTCGAACTTCGTTGCCGTCCCATCCGTGACCGGCGGCCGGATCATCGGTACAGAGCGTTGCTCCCGCAGCGGAAAGAAATTCTATTCTCAATGGTCTTTTATGAACAACAATTTCAAACCCCGCTTCAAGCAACAACCTGTCTTTTTCCGCTTTCAATTTAAAGTTGACAGCCGCCCCCGGAACAGACATTACCGTATAAGATTCCGTTTCGGAAAATTCAGTGTCGGCTACCTGAATTCTGATTATTTCCGGTGAAATGAAAGTCAGCCGCATGCGTCCGTTCGTTGCATCTATTTCCACTCCGTTGACGGTTTTGCGGTAACCGGTATAATCGCCCAGAAAGCGGTAACCGGCTATGACATTCAGACATAAAATAAAAACCAGAGTAATTGCAAGGTAAGATTTTACCATATTGCTTCCCATCGGAATAGATACAAAAGCAATTTATAGCCGCCGGAAATTCAGGTCAACAAAAACCGATATGGTTGCCGGCAAATAATTCGGTTTATTATTGATAACTGGCTGGACGGGTGAAAATTTGTTGAATTCGGAATTTACCTTTTTTCTGAAAAATTCTTTGCAACATAATCTGTCAGAATCTTCTGAAATTCTTCGGCAATATTTCCCCCCTTCAGCACCTGCGACAGCCGGCCGTCGATGTACACGGGTGCTTTCGGGTCTTCGCCGGTTCCGGGAAGAGAAATTCCGATGTTGGCATGTTTCGATTCTCCCGGACCGTTAACCACACAGCCCATCACCGCCACGTTCATTTCCTCCACACCCGGATACTGAACGCGCCACAACGGCATATTTTCGCGGATGTATTTATGAATATCATCGGCCAGTTTCTGGAAAAAAGTGCTGGTCGTGCGCCCGCAACCCGGGCAGGCGGTGACCTGCGGAACAAAACTGCGCAGTTCGAGACTCTGTAAAATCTGCTGGGCTACCAGCACTTCCTCGGTGCGGTCGCCACCGGGCTTCGGTGTAAGTGAAACACGTATCGTATCGCCGATGCCTTCCTGCAGCAAAACGGACATACCCGCCGTGCTGGCTACAATGCCCTTGGCGCCCATGCCGGCTTCTGTCAGGCCCAGATGCAGCGGATAATCGCATTTACCTGCCAGCAGGCGATACACTTCGATCAGGTCCTGCACACCCGATACCTTGGCGCTGATGATGATCTTGTCATGCCCGAGACCAATCTCTTCCGCCAGCATCGCCGAACGCAGCGCGCTTTCGATCATGGCGTTTATCGTGATTTGTCTTGCCGATAAAGGATTGGCCGATTTTGAATTGGCATCCATCATTTCGGTCAGCAGGTTCTGGTCCAGCGAGCCCCAGTTAACGCCGATGCGCACCGGTTTGTCGTATTTGATCGCCTGTTCGATGATGGTCGTGAAATTGGTGTCCCGGCCTTTGGTATCGGAATTGCCCGGATTGATGCGGTATTTGGCCAGCGCCTGTGCACATTCCGGGTATTTGGTCAGCAACACATGACCGTTGTAGTGAAAGTCGCCGATTACCGGGGTGCTTATATTCTGTTTGTCCAGCTCTTCGATAATAGCCGGTACAGCCTGTGCCGCTTCGTGGTTGTTGACGGTGATACGTACCAGCTCGCTGCCGGCGCGGGACAGCGCCGCAATCTGCTCAACGGTTTTGTCAATATCAGCCGTATCGGTGTTGGTCATCGACTGTACGACGATGGGATGTCCGCTGCCGACATTTATATTTCCGATTTTTACGGAGGGTGTTTTTCTTCGCATTACATCTTCTTTTCGCTGGGAAACGTTTAATCAATATTTTATAATCCAATTTCTAAAAAAAAACCACGAATCGCATCGGAAAATATCCGCGCAATTCGTGGCCTGTAACTTTTAAATCGATTACTGCTGCGAAGCGATCAGGTTCAGCGCCGAACCGGCCTTGAACCAGTCGATCTGCGCCTGGTTGAACGTGTGGTTCAACTTCGCCTCTTCTTTGCTGCCGTCCCTGTGTTCAATTACCAGCGTCAGCGGTTTACCCGGTGCAAATTCCTTCAGACCGGTAATGGACAGCAAGTCGTCTTCACGGATTTTGTCGTAATCATCGGGATCGGCGAAAGTAAGCGCCAGCATGCCCTGCTTTTTAAGATTGGTTTCATGGATACGGGCGAAACTGCGGGCGATAACCGCCTTGCCGCCCAGGAAACGCGGTTCCATGGCGGCGTGCTCGCGGCTGGAACCTTCGCCGTAATTCTCATCGCCGATCACAACCCACCCGATTCCGGCGGATTTGTATTCACGGGCAATTTCGGACAGACCTTTCACCTCACCGGTTTCCTGGTTTTTTCCTTTACCGGGATCATATCCGAAAGCGCTGACCGCGCCGTTCAGCATATTGTTGGAAATATTGTCGAGATGACCGCGGAAACGCAACCAGGGGCCTGCCGGTGAAATATGATCGGTGGTACATTTACCCTGTGCTTTAACCAACACGCGCAATCCTTTATAATCATCTCCGTTCCACCTTTCAAACGGTTCGAGCAGCTGCAAACGCTCAGAATCCGGTTTTACAACCACGTTTATGGCCGTGCCGTCCTCCGCCGGTGCGATGTACCCGCTTTCGCCGGGGTCAAAACCCTTTACCGGTAGCTCTTCACCGTGCGGCACATCCAGTTTTACCTGTTCACCGTTTTCATTTTCGATGGTATCGGTTATCGGGTTAAAACTCAGTCGTCCGGCTATGGCAAAAGCCGTAACCATTTCCGGACTGGCGACAAAAGCGTGCGTAGCCGCATTGCCGTCATTCCGTTTGGCGAAATTGCGGTTGTACGAAGTGACGATCGTGTTACGTTCGCCCTGCTCCACACCGTGACGTTTCCACTGCCCGATACAGGGGCCGCAGGCATTGGCCAGCACCATTCCACCCATTTCCAGAAATGTTTCCAGTTGCCCGTCCCGTTCAATGGTGGCCCGCACCTGTTCCGAACCGGGAGTGATAATGAACTCGGCTTTGGCTTTCAGTCCCTTTGCCGCCGCATCCTTTGCGATATTGGCGGAACGGTCAATGTCTTCATAGGATGAATTGGTGCAGCTGCCGATCAACGCAACTTTCACCTCGTCGGGATAGCCGTTTTCACGAACGGCTTTGGCCAGCTGCGATACCGGCCATGCTTTATCTGGTGTAAACGGACCGTTGACATGCGGTTCCAGCGTATCCAGATCAATTTCAATAATTTGATCGTAATACTTTTCCGAGCCTTCGTCCGCCGTCAGTTCGCCGGCATGTTCTTCGGTAAGTGCCGCCAGCTCTTCCCTGTCTGTGGAGCGCAGGTAATCCGCCATGCGGCTGTCGAACGGAAAAACGGAAGTTGTAGCCCCGATTTCGGCGCCCATATTGCAGATCGTCGCTTTGCCGGTACAGCTGATGGATTGGGTACCGGGTCCGAAGTACTCGACAATTTTACCGGTGCCGCCCTTCACGGTTAAAATACCGGCCAGTTTAAGAATAATATCCTTCGGTGAAGTCCAGCCGGAAAGTTTTCCGGTCAGTTTTACACCGATGATGCCCGGCCATTTCAGTTCCCAGGGCAAGCCTGCCATGACATCAACCGCGTCGGCGCCGCCGACCCCGATGGCGATCATACCCAGCCCGCCCGCGTTGGGCGTATGCGAATCGGTTCCGATCATCATTCCACCCGGAAACGCGTAGTTTTCAAGCACAACCTGGTGAATAATTCCGGCGCCGGGTTTCCAGAATCCCACACCGAATTTGCTGCACACACTGGCCAGAAAATCGTAAACCTCTTTATTCTGCTCCGTGGCACGCAACAGGTCGTCTTTCGCCCCCACTTCAGCCTGAATCAAATGATCACAATGCGCAGTGGAAGGAACCGCCACCTTTTTTCTTCCTGAAGACATAAACTGCAGCATAGCCATTTGCGCCGTGGCATCCTGCATGGCCACGCGGTCCGGGTTCAGATAAACATAGCTTTTCAACCTTTCGGGAGCCGTGTTCAAATCCTCGGCCAGATGACCGTAAAGTATTTTTTCAGCCAGCGTCAGCGGACGGCCGGCAATTGCTCTTCCTTTTTCCTGCCGTTCTTTCAAACCGGCATATACATTTTTAATCATATCCAGGTCGCGAACCATGGCTTTCTCCTTCCGATTGTCATTTCAAAACAAACTTCAATTTACTAGACCCGTAAAATAATTGCAAACGACATAACCAGCTGTCTTTTAACATTTTGAATTTATTTTTGTTTTTTAGAAAAATTTTATATTTATTACCTTTCTTCAGATTTCGAAACATAAACCGAATTTTACTGAAATCGCGTTACTGCGATCAAGGAAGTGAAGAACCGGATGAAATTAATAAAGAAATGGGCTTCGTACATATTTGTTTTCTGGATTCTGGCTTCATCCGGTGTTTTGGCTCAGCTGTATCATATTCGCAATTACGACAAACAGGATGGATTACCCCAGCTCCAGGTTTTCAGCATTCTCCAGGATTCCTATGGTTTTATCTGG
>JAJRVZ010000027.1 GCA_024277055.1 Calditrichota bacterium | reverse complement strand
TTTTCTAGCAATTCGGTCCCTTTCATTCCGGGCATCTGCAAATCTGTAATCAGTAATTCATATTTCTTATTTTTGAGTAATTCGAGGGCGCTCTGTCCGTCCCTGGCTGCTTCAACTTCGTACCCGCAAGATTCCAGGGATTGTTGTAAAATTGTTCTCAGATTCGGATCATCGTCAACGACTAGCAGTTTTCTCATACTGTCCCTGTAAATTATTCCTGTCGGTAAATATTTACGGAAACAACGGCGGCAAGATCACCGTCGTATCCCGTCAATGTTGTCAATCTGTTAAATCGGCTTTTATCCGCTTTTCATTAGCGCACAAATCTTCTAAATACTCAGGATTCTTCGTCGGGGGATTTTGGCGGGTTGAAACGGTGTGATTTTTGTCGTTCATAGCTCTTCGCCACATGCTGTTGCGCAATGGATCGCCCGGCCGGTGCACCTCCGGCTGCGTTGATCATGCGTGCGTTCAGCGGTTGCAGTTCGCTTATAGCGGTTTTTAAAGAATCGATTTCTTCACGCAACGTCTGAATTGTCGCCATCAGTTCCCTGTTTTCGGCCAACAGATGTGATTCCCGTTTTGACCTTTCCAGCATTGAAATCAACTGATCAATACGAAACGGTTTTATCATGTGGTCAAAGGCAAAATTGCGGGTAGCCTCTACAGCAATTTTTATATTGTGATAGCCCGTCATCAGGATGATTATAATCTCAGGATATAAATTCTGCAGTTCTTTCCCGAGCTGTATGCCGTTCATTTCCGGCCGCTGCAGGTCATAATCCAGAATCGCGAAATCGAATTTCTCTTCTTCGGCAACTTTCAAAGCATCCATCGGATTGTTGACCGGAACAGCCTGAATATGATAATTTTCCATGCCGTCGCAAATCATGTCGAGGATCATCGGATCATCATCCACGACCAGTGCTTTTTCATTTTTTAACATTTTGCACCCGCCCGCTGATTTTGCAGATTACCCTCCTGTCCGGGCTTCTCCATTTCGGCGAACAACCGTTTCCATAAGGTGGCAATTATCTGCTCAAGATCACTGCCGATCTGCGGATAGTTTACATATGCATATTTCACGGTTAAGCCGGCAGAAACACCATCAAACACCTGAAGTGCTTCAACCTTTTGTCTTAATTCCATCAGTACGGATTCTGAAGTAAAAATATCCGCACCGGGCATAATCACCAGCGCAGTATCCAGCGTCTGCCATACCAGTTCCATTTCTTCATCCAGATTTTGTGCAATCGTTTGCCGGTAAGCAGAGATGGTTTCATTCAGCACCTTTGCATCCGTAATGGATTCAGCCTGCACAACTCTAAGAAAACAGAATGATACCGTGCCGCCCAGCGCACGGGCTGTTTCAATATTATCCTGCATCATTTCAAGGATCAGGTTGTCGTAGGCTCTTTTTCCGAATTTTAATTTCGGTTTGGACAATTCGAATAAATTATGAAAAACGGCGGCCGCCTGCGTGGAAAGAAATTTCAGGATTTTCATAATGATTTCCTGACCGTAAAACTGGCCTTCTTCGATCATTGCCAGCAGGAAACCGTTGCATTTATCCTGATAGCGCATGGGATGCATGATACACACATTTACCTGGGAACTTAATTTTACATCCTCTTGATTTATTTTCAGAACATGTTCCGCGGGCACAAGAGTATTGACGGATTCCAGGTTTATTTCTTTGCCGTTGATGCTGTCCTGCTCCGTAAAGGCAAATTTTTGTTCAAATTGAAGACCCAGACCTCTCGTTTTTTTAACAATAAAACGATTCTCATCATTCTTTAAGATGATGGCGGTTTGATCAATACCGAAAGCCTCGTACAGCGTGTCCAGAATGATATCCGTGGCCAGATCCTCTTCGGTTACCTGGTTCAGCAAAGCGCTGATTTCCACAAGCATTCCGATATCCGAAATAAGTTTCTCGTTGAGGGTCTGGTTGTGAACCGGTTTGCCGGCCCGCTCAAGTTTTGCTATTACCTGTTTTACCGAATCAATAACATGAGATAAACTGTGCTGGTCGGTGAAATAGTCAAATGCATGTTGCTTTAATGCCTCATACGCGGCGGAGAATTCCTTCGTGGCATGGGTAACAATGATTTCGCACAGCGGGTTGAAATTTCTGGCCGCGACCGAGATACTCAAACCGGCTTCGGAAGAAATCCGATAATCGACCAGAACCAGATCGATCTTTTCGGCACGCAATACCTGCAGTCCTTTATCCAGTTCGCTGGTTGCTTTAACCTGCAAACCCAGTTTGCTCAATTCTTCGCCGCATTCCTGCAGCCATTCCTGAGAAGTGCTTATGATCAATGCAAAATGTTTCATAATTCTTCCATGCCTCACCTAATTTTTGGGAACATAAATATTATATCCGCTGTGTTCCATCGTTTCCAATGATTCAATCACAATTTCATCCCTGAACTTGTATAAGCGTACGCCGCTCACCGGATTGTCGAAATAATAGCTGGCTCCGGCAATATTAACCTGAACTTTCGCATGTATCGTTCCGGTTACGATGAGTTCTTTGGTCACGATCTCGCGCGACACCTGCTTCTGAAGGGATACTTCCGTTTTGTCCAGTTCAGCCATTTTTTGTTTCAATCGTTCAATTTCCTTTTGAACAAATTCGTACTCTTCCTCTTTACGCTGAGAAAGTTTTTCTTTGCCGCTTTTCAACAGTTTGATGAAAGCAAGGCGCTTTTGAAGGGAGGAGAGCCGCAAAAGTAACGCCGCCCGGTTTTTGCTGATATCCCACATATTGGCTTCGTTTTGCCTGATATTGAATTCGGAAATATTCAACTCGGTTTCAATCAGTTGATCGGAACCGACTTCAACCGCTTCGATGCCTTTGTCCGCCGTCAGCTGTCCACCGCGAATAAGGCCCTCGTTGCTGAGCAAGGTAATTTTACCCCAGGAAGAAATGGTGGAATTTATCGAATATCGCTGGATATTAACATCCCCCTTGGCGCCGATGGTCGCATCCTGGACAAACCCGCAGTTTACATTGCCGCCTGAAATAACACGGGCCTTACCCTGCCCCAGTATACCGTACTGAACCGTTACGTCTCCGTTTTTGGAATACAGCGTGGAGGCTTCGACATTACCACCCACAAAGATGGAATCCGTTGCCTCTACACGAAATCCCGAACGAACATCCCCTTCAATCATGACCGCGCCGTTGAATTTAACATTACCCGTATTATAGTCCACATCCCCTTCAACACGGTAAATATTGTCAATATTTAACTGCCCCTGGCTGAAAAAAGCATAGCCGAAAATGGAGGCGAATAATTTGCTGCCGTCCTCGGATACATAAGTATTCTTGCCGGCAGGGAATTCTGTGTCCTCCCCCATCCTGACCAGTCGGCTTCCATCCACCCCTATGCCCGGTTCACCCTCGGCGGGAGAAACTTTACGTGCAATTTCCTGATCCTTTTGTACCGGTTCAAAGAGACGAAGTTGTTTGAAATCCGCCCTGTCGCCTTCGGTAATAGCCGGACGTTTTGAATAATCCGGATCAATGTGCCACTCGATTGTTGCGGGGATTCCCGGGCCGGGTCTTCTGCCCCTTGCAAAAAGCAGGTTTGAAACCTTATGTCCGTCACGCACGATTGTATCGAGAACCGATTCATCCACTCCATATATCACCCCGGCATCGGCAATGGCTTCACGAATTTCCATGATCGTCGGAAATTCACCCTCTTCGGCGATGGAAATGCGGGCTTCAAGTTTACTTTCGGATATGGTAATCTCTATTTTACTCAATGCAAATTCCCTCTACTCTGCTTGTTCTTCAGGAGCATACTCAAGCAAAACCTGAATCTGTTCTCCACAGGAACAGTTGATTATCAATCCGGTTATTATACCGTTTTTTTCCAGTGTTTCCACTTGTGCATTTCTATTTTCCCTTTTCGGTTCCACGGCCGGTTTAATGGTTACCGGAGCATTAAATTTAATTTTCGGATTTTTTATAACCTTGGCTGATCGAACCCGCTTGCGCGGTGCGTTTTCGAAAATCCCCTCTTTAAACTCTTCACTGTTGATCATTTACCGGAGTCCTTTCCACCTCAGTGTCTATTTGAACATTTTATCAATTTCGCTTTGAGAAATTCCTTTGTTTCGGACATTATCTTTTGTCCGGGTTTTAAAATCTTCCATTTCCATATCGAGTTTTTTTCGAAGTTCCTTTTCAATCATATCCAGACTATCCTGTCCGTTTTCATTTCCGGAGCCGGCATTATTTATGGTTTCAAACAATTCGATGAAATTATCATAAACCGCACCCAGAATTCGGTTTGTATGCTCCAACTGCTGACTTGTAATGTCCTGAAACTGAAGTGCATTAATTATATCGGTGACCTCCTCCCGGATATCCTCGATCAGCCTCATCCCGCCTGATGTATTTTCTCTGCTGGCCAGATACCGGGGCATTGCGTTAAGTTTGGAGACAATGTTGTCCAGTTTATCCATTACCTGATGGGTAGCCAGTTCGGTTGTTTCTGAAACATCGGTAATGTTCTGGGATGCCATCGGTAATTTGTCGGTAGACTGGTGAAGGGAAACGCGAATGTTCATTATCAACGGAAACATTTGCCCAATAAAACCGAAAACATTTGAAAGAAAAGGAATGATGTCGTCAACCAGCTGCAAACTTTGCCGTACTGTTTTAATTTTCAACACAATTTTTTCTATATCATCGTTTTTTTTCACGAGAGATCCCTTTTCTGATATTCTAGGTTACCAATATATCGGAAATTTTCTTCTTCAGTACATCCGGTGTAAAAGGCTTGACGATATAGCCGTTTACTCCCATTCGCACCGCCGTAATCACATCATCATGCATTCCCCGTGTTGTGAGCATAATAATCGGAGTTTCTTTATATCTCGGGTTCTTTCGTAATCGTTCCACCAGTTGTTCTCCATCCATCTCCGGCATATTCCAGTCGGTCAAAATGAGATCAAACTCATATTCCCTTATTTTCTCAAGTGCATCCAACCCGTGTTCCGCCTCGACCACATCATCAAAACCGATTCTGTTAAGTGAATTGTGAATGATTCTTCTCATTGTCGGAGAATCTTCAACAAATAAAACTCGAATCCCTTCCATTGATTGGCTCCATTTGACTCGATTGTATCATCACTTCTCCTTTGAATATTCGTCCAAATTGAACTTTTGTTAAGTTGTTCCCTGCGGCAAAGCCTCAACTTCAATTGTTCCGGTACTTTTCCGAATAGTTAACAAAAAATATGCCATTAGCATACCTTCGCGTAATTTGGACGTTTAAAAATAAGGATAGCTATCGAACAGCGGTCTGGAAGAGGTAAGGTTTTCAGTAAGTTACAAGCTCGCGGCAAATTCAGAGGTAAAGCGTTCATTCCGTTGTCGCTGACTTTTTAAATTGTAGTACTGTAAGTAAAAGTTACTTTGGGAAGAACATGTTTTCCCCCGTGCGGAATTTTTTTCCGGTTGACATACCTTCCCGGAAGCCGATAAAGACTGCCCGGATATAATTAATTCGAAACACTGTCGGGCATCATCATGAGGTCTGCGGTTGTTGTGTTACCGGCGGAAATAGAAATGGCAACGCTACTGCTGTCAAAACCGATCTTTTTACTTGTTACCCGGTAGACGCCGGGATCAACATTCTTTATAACAAATTCCCCTGTTGTATCCGTTACTACCGACGCAGTGGGCGGTGAAGTCATCACGCTGGCATTATCAATTCCGGTGCCACTAATCGCATTAATCACCGTCCCGGCTATGGAGCCTGTGGT
>JAJRVZ010000026.1 GCA_024277055.1 Calditrichota bacterium | reverse complement strand
CCTCCGGCGCGGGAACTTCAGGCAGAACGCTGCGCAAACTGTTTTCTCCGGATATTTCCTCCTCGGCGCCGGCTACCAGCAAAACATTGTAGGGTAAATCGTTTCGATCGTAAAAATGCAGAAAGGCGGCAATCAGGCTGACCAGCGCTCCGCCGGCGTCATTACTGCCCAGCCCGTACAGCTTCCCCCCCTGTTCGAGCGGCTCAAAAGGATCGAGGGTCCAGCCGCTGTTGGGTTTGACCGTATCGTGGTGCGAATTAAGCATTAATACCGGTTTTTGCGGATCAAAATGGCGATTAACCGCCCAGACATTGAATGCCTGCTGACGGATGTTTTCAATGCCGTTTTTGTTCAGAAAATCCGAAATAATCTCCGCCGTCCGCGCTTCATTCCGGCTGATCGATTCAGCAGCGATCAACCGCCGCAGCAATTCGACCGCCTCTTTATACAGTTCAGACTGATCGGGCATATTGCTTTCCTTAGAGGCTTGTTCCGGCGGATTTATCCCGGATACAGCGCCAGTTTCCAATGCGCACATGTGTTACTCCTTTTTGCAGGGCATTCAGGGCTGTATCCAGCTTCGGCAGCATGCCTCCCTGAATAGTCCCCTTCTTTTTCAGTATCTCGATCTGTGAAATATCCAGGTGTGCAATAAGCGTCTCATCCCGGTCCAATACTCCTTCAGTTTCCGAACAGTAAAACAACTCGGTTTTATAAATATCACACAAAGTCGTCGCCACTTCCGCAGCGATGGTATCCGCGTTGGTGTTCAGCAATTGTCCCCGTCCGTTATGGGTAAGGGAACAAATAACCGGTATAACCCCTGCTTTCAGTAGTTGCAGCAAGGCTGTTCCATTCACCGTGTCGATATCTCCGGCGTAACCATAGTCGATTTCACCTGCAGGGCGTTTATGAGCCAGAATGATGCCGGCATCGGCGCCGCTCAGACCGAGGGCGTTGCACTCCAGAGCCTGCAGGTCGGCAACCAGCTGCTTGTTGATCAGTCCGGCATAAACCATGACGGCGACTTCCAGCATTTTATCATCGGTAACACGCCTGCCGTTCACCATATTGGGTTCGATACCCAGTTTTGCAGCCAACCGACTCGCCTGATGTCCGCCGCCGTGTACAAGAATTTTATACTGCGGTAATTGTGCGAATGCCTGCAGCACCTTTTCACGACTTTTTTTATCGCCCAGCACAGCGCCGCCGGTTTTCAGTACCAGCAATTCGGGTTTCATCCATTCGCCTCCAATATGCGGGCGATTACCGCCTGCGCCGACCAGACGCGGTTGCCCGCCTGCCGAACAACTACGGAAGCCGGGCTGTCCAGCACCGTATCGGCAACCACCACATTGCGTCGAACCGGCAGACAGTGCATAAAGCGCGCATTATCGGTCAGCGCCATTTTCTGTTCGGTAATCATCCAGCTTTTGTCGGTGTTTAATACCCGTCCATAGTCCCTGTAAGAAGACCAGTTTTTTGCATATATAAAATCGGCGCCGGCAAAGGCTCTTTTCTGATCATATTCTACCTTTGCATCACCGGTAAATGACTTTGCCAACTCGTATCCTTCGGGATGGGTAACCACCAAATCAACTTCGGACATCAGCATCCATTCGCAAAAGGAATTAGCGACCGCCTGCGGCAGCGGATTCGGATGCGGCGCCCAGGTAAGCACGACTTTCGGTCGGGGTTTGTTTGTTAATTCGACGATAGTCATCAGATCGGCAAAGGATTGCAGCGGATGACGTGTGGCCGATTCGAGGCTGATAACCGGTCTACCGCCGTACTCAATAAATGCCCGTAACCAGTGTTCCGCATAGTCCCGTTCAGGGTCTTTCAATTCGGCAAAGGCTCGCAAACCGATAATGTCACAGTATTCGCCGATGACAGCCGCCGCTTCACGAACATGCTCCGCTTCGGGGCCGTTCATGATCGTTCCGTCTGTAAATTCCAGTTTCCAGCCCTCTCCGCTGATATTAAGGACGATTACATTCAAACCGAGATTTTGAGCCGCTTTTTGAGTGCTCATACGTGTTCGCAGGCTGGGATTGAGAAAAATTAAACCTATGGTTTTGCCGTTGCCCAAATCCCTGCTTTTCAACGGTTCATTTTTATAGACAAAGGCCGACTGCAACAGCCCTGTCACATCGCTTACGTCGTTTATGCCGGTAAACTGTTTCATAACCACTTCCATCTTTTATCGGGCAAAAACCCGGTTGATGCTTTAATATTATTCGCCGCTCCGGAATTGCATCCAATCAGGATTTCCTTTTCCTTGATTATTTGTCTCAAAAGGCTCCTGCCTTGAACCGCAAGCCGCACTCCTCCGGTAATCCACAGGCGAGGTTCATATTCTGCACAGCCTGTCCCGCAGCACCTTTTAACAGATTGTCAATCACACTGATGACATGTACCTTCTTTCCATACTTCGCAATGTGCAGCAGACATTTATTGGTATGCACCACCTGTTTAATATCGGGGGCGAATGACACGGGAAAAACAAAAGGTGAACCCGAATAGAAATCATCATACCATTGCCGGATATGTTCCCCGCCGAATTCCGTTTCAAAATAAACAGAAGCGAGAATACCGCGGGCGAATGCGCCGCGTACGGGAACAAAATTCAGTTCGCCGCTCCAGTCGCTCTGCAGGTCTACTAAAGTTTTTGTTATCTCGGCCTCGTGCTGGTGCGAAAACGCTTTATATACGGATGCATTGCCGAAACGCCAGCT
>JAJRVZ010000025.1 GCA_024277055.1 Calditrichota bacterium | reverse complement strand
TATGCCGTCTTTGAAAGAACCGACCATCCAATGACTTTCGTCGATGTATGCTATCGATGACACTGACGTAATATCGGCCAGCAGGACGAACCGATAATTATTACTTTGCCTGTCAATTTCCAGGCGGTACAATCCGGAAGAAGTACCCAGCCAAATATCTCCGTCCACTGTGACAAAAGAAGCGTTTACTTTACCGACAATCTTCCCTTCATTTACAAACTCGACAAACCGGTTTTCATTTTCATTAAACAAGTAAACCAATCCCGTTTGTGAAACGGCAATTATACTTTTATCCTCTGTTTCAACCAGTTGAAAGGAACGGAGAAAACTGCTCGTTTTTGCATTTCCGGGAAACTTGTATCTGCTGATGCTGTCTGAAAATACCCTTACGAGAGCCTGCGGTTCACTAACCCAGATTTCACCCGATGACAGCTCGAAAATCTGTTTCGGATAGAATAAAAACTCATCACTATAATTGCGCCGTCCCTCAACGATTGTGCTAAACCGGACACTGTCTGGAGAACCCGTTAAAACCTGTAAACCGAGGTCGGATAAAACCAGGAGTCTGCCATCAATTGTGCAGTGAATATCTTTGACGAATCTGCTGAAAATCTGCTCTTTGTAGTTTTCAAAATCATGACCGTCATAGCGAATCAATCCGGCATCGGAAGCAATCCACAAATACCCGAGAGTATCTCTTGAAATTGCCTTAGTTAGATTCGAGGGTAATCCATCATCCGTCTGGTAATGCCTCCAGCGCTGGTTTCCCGCAAAAATTTCCGTGATTAAAAGAAAAACTATGACAATTCCAACTTTTTTCATTTCAATACCTGGCTTATAAATACTGGCGATTATCCGGGTTTTCCTGATAATCGGAAAAATTGAAGGGGTGTTTAATAATGGTACCGTGAGGGTCAGAAATCTCAGGAAACTAGTTTTTCAGCAGAATTGACAAAATTTCTTCCGTCAGAGCCAGATCATCGACAAGAAATTCTGGGTTGTGTCGTTTCAGTTCGCTCCTGGAGGTCCATCCGGTTGCCACCGCCAGGCACCTGATGTCGTTATCATGTGCGCAGGAAATATCATTAATGCTGTCGCCCACAATCCAGGTATCCCGGACTGAGAAGCGGATACCGAAGAGTTTTTCCGCACGGTTCATGGCAATTACGGGCAGATCGCTTCTGTTGCGGGCATCGCTGCCGTAGGCGCCGAATGAAAAAAACTTCTCCAGTCCACCCGCTCGCAGTTTCAGTTTTGCCCCGTCTTTTATATTGCCGGTCAGCAAACCCAGGCGACAATTTTCGTTTACAGACAAAGCCTGCAACAGCTTTGCCACGCCTGCAAATACCAGCGGCGGTGCGATTTTCTTCATTTCTTTTTCCAGTTCGATGGCAAATTCCCGCATGATTTGGCGAAGGACCGCCTCGGTTATTTTAAAACCGGGGTCATCGTGAAGTAACAGTTCCTCTATTATTTCCCAATCGGTTCTGCCGGCGAAACTGTAATTGGAGTTGTAGGAAAAATCCGGTTTTCTGCGCAGCATAACCTTGATCATGGCTGTTCGCGGAGCGCCCCGCGCATTCAGTAAGGTTCCATCAATATCGAATAAAACAAGCCGGGAACCCATACTCAATATCCAAGTCTTTTCAGGATTTGTTCATTCTTTCGCCACGATTTTCGAACCTTTACGCGCAATTCCAGAAAAACAGAACGTCCCAGCAGTTCTTCGATCCGTTTTCGCGCACGCTCTCCGACGGATTTTAATGCCGTTCCCTTTTTACCGATGAGAATTCCTTTCTGTGATTCACGTTCAACAATGATTGTTGCAGAGATGTAATCCTTGCCATGTTCTCTTTCGGCGAATTCCTCTATCTGCACTTCACTCGAATACGGAATCTCCATTTGAAACTGCAGGAAAACCTGCTCCCGGATCAATTCGGCAGCCAGGAATCGTTCCGGGTGATCGGTTATCGTGTCAGGATCATAAAACGGCGGATGAAACGGAAGTACCTTTTTCAGTTCCGATTTCAATTCCTCAACCCCGTCGCCTTTAAGTGCCGAAACCGGCACTATTGCAGCGAAAGGATATTCCTTTGCAAAAAAATCAATTACCGGCAACAGTTTTTCTTTTTGAAAAAGGTCTACCTTATTTATGACCAGCACCGTCGGTTTTTTTTGCCTGTTCACAGCCTGCAGGGTTTCCAGGGTGTGTTCCATCCGGCCCGGAATTTTTACCGTGTGGTCATCCGTCATAAACATTAATCCGTCGGCATCGTTTACGGCATTTTCCATTGAGCGCATCATCGCTTTTTGCAGTTTATAGCGCGGCTCAAGCAGGCCTGCCGTGTCATTGAAAACAATCTGGCAGTCTTTTTCCGTCAGGATACCCATTACGCTTTTACGGGTTGTTTGCGGCCTGGGTGAAGTGATGGAAAGTCGAAAATTGAGCAGCCGGTTCATCAGTGTCGATTTGCCGACATTGGGCTTTCCAACGATGGTAATGTATCCGGCCTTAAAATCGGGTGCGATGCTCATTGTATTATACTACCCTCCAGATCCTGCAGTGCCTGCAGGATCTGTTTCAGCTTCGGATACTGTGTCGCTATCGCAATGTTTTCCGATCCTGCCTCAAACAGGACACCGGTGTTGCCCGCGAAAAGATAATTGAACGGTTTTAGTTTACGGAGTGCGTTCAGAAACTGATCTTTTTTATCCTGCGCATATACGGGAGCAGTTCCGCTTTTCATCAACAGATACTGTTGAAGGTCTTCAGAATTAAGTTCCTCGTACTCCCCGGAAATGTCCCATTCACCGGTTTGCAGAAGCTCTTTCGATGAAACCGTAAATGAATTCGGGAATATTTTCCCCCAGGATACATCAACATAATATTGCCGTTTCAGGGCATTTCTGGCGCTGCTGAAATTTATGGTTAATTCCTTTTCTCCAAAAGTCCCGTGAAAAATCGGTCGTGAACTGAAATTACGACGATACACTTCTCCGCCGATATCATCAGATAGTTCCAGAAGATTGTTGTGAACAACATCCCAGTGCATTTTCCGGAAATAAAGCAGTAAAACGAAAAGAGCCGCCAAAGTCAGAAGAATGATTAACAATACGTTCATTTTCAACCTTCAACCAAAATACACCGGAGCCGGAGAAAAACAGGTTAGAAATATCAGATAGGAAATTGCGCCAAGTATTTTTCTGTTCGTATCCAGCTGAACCGTATCATCCAGGGTCGGAGGATGTTTCAGTTTTATCAGAAAAAATATCAGCAGCGTCCAGACCAGCCAGTTAAGCGAATAGAAATTCAGAAGTGCCAGGGCTAAGAATGCAGCGCCGGCGATATACTTCGCCTTGCTGCCCACCAGCGCATAGCTGATATGACCGCCGTCCAGTTGTCCGATCGGTATCAGGTTCAGAGCAGTGACCAGCATCCCGATCCAACCTGCGAAAATAAACGGAAAATGGTATGCTTCGTACATGGGCAGATATCCTGCCCCGAAACTTTGGCGGATGAATTCGAACAGGATGGAATTACCGAGTGTCAGTGCGCCGCTCCCGTTTTCACTCCAGGGATGAATTTGGGAAACATAGGCACGAACGCCCTCAGCATCGGGCAGCAGGTAAAAACCGAGTATCAGAAAAAACAGGCTGACGACAAAACCGGCGATCGGACCGGCAATCCCCACATCAAACAGGGCTTTCTTGTCGGGAATCGGGGATTTCATTTTTATAAACGCACCGAATGTACCGAACAGGTTCAGCCCGGGTAAAAAGAAAGGTATGAAATACGGCAGAGTAACTGAAATCTCATAGCGTTTGGCATACAGGTAATGTCCCATTTCATGTGCACCCAGTATTGCCATCAGGGCAATGGCATAGGGTGCTCCCGTAAACATTGCACTGAGACTTTCAAAAGGATCATGACCGACGAAAAGTGCACCGGTCAGGGTTGTCGTTATAAAAGTTGCCAGGAGCAGCGCCAGATTTATAAGCGGTTTTTCTTTTTTACTACCCGGGAAGGCGGCGAGAACATGTAAAACATATTCATTGGTTGTGGTTTGCAGCTGAGAATAAATTCCATTGATCAGCAGCTCGCGCTGGATATCTTTAATTTCATCCTCTGTTATCATAATTCTATGTTGTCTGAAAACCAGTTTTCCGGCCATACGGTTATAATAATCCAGTTCCATCCGGTTGCCGATTATGGTGGCCGCGGTATTCATTATCTGTTGACTGTTCAAATCATTTCCTCATTTCATCAGTGATTATTTTATCGAAATAAAGCATAAATAACAAGGGACATCAGCAATCATTTTGAAACATAGCGATCAAACGGGCGGATTTGAAAATGGTTTTCGGTAAGCTGATTAATGTTTTTTAAGCACTTCACCGGTCATGGGTACGAAGCGAACTGCGAGCAGCTCTTTCGTCGTAATTCCATCTTTTGTTTTGCGCACCAGCACAAGATCCTGCGAAGCCTGACCCAACGGCAGGATCATCCGTCCGCCGGCGGCCAGCTGTTCTGTAAGGGGTTCGGGGATTACGGGCGGAGCTGCGGTAAGTATGATGGCATCAAAGGGGGCATGTTCCGGCCAGCCGGCATATCCGTCACCGGTTTTGCAGAATACATTATCATACTTGAGTTGTTTCAATTTTTTTTCCGCGCGGCGCGCCAGCGGTTCGACTATTTCTATCGTAAACACGGAATCTACGATTTCCGCAAGGACAGCAGCCTGGTAACCGGACCCGGTTCCTATTTCAAGCACTTTATCCGTTTTTTTCAGTTCCAGTTTTTCCGTCATATAGGCAACAATGTAGGGCTGGGAAATTGTCTGGTCTTCTCCGATGGGTAAAGGTTCGTCGTAATAGGCATAATTCCAGAGATTTTCGGGTATGAATTTATGTCGCGGCACTTTGCGCATGGCATCCAGAACTCTTTCGTCGGTAACCCCGCGGCGTTCAATTTGCTGCCGGACCATTTTAATCCGCTGTGCTCTGAAACCCATTTCTTCCGACCGGTTGTCCTGTGCCGTCACTGCGCAGCCTGTTAAAACAATCATCAAGATAATTTTTCCCGTTTTCATGACTCCATCATGGCTTGTAAATGTTTTTCAACACTGTTTGCCAATGCCTGAAGATTATATCCGCCTTCCAGCATTGAAATTATTCTTCCCTGGCAATACTGTCTGGAAATATCCGTCAGTATTTTTGTCATTTCGAAAAACCCGGACTGCGTTACCTGCATTCCGGCCAGAGGATCATCCTTGTGAGCATCAAACCCTGCGGAGATCATAATTAATTCCGGTTTAAAAATATCAAGTACGGCCTGTATATCTTTTTCAAATGAAGACAGGTAAACATCGTCGCCGCTGCCGATGGCAAGGGGGCGGTTTAAGGTAAAGCCCTCTCCTTCGCCGAGTCCTTTTTCTTCGGAAGAACCGGTACCGGGATAATATGGAAACTGATGAATACTGTAGTAGAAAACAGTGTTATCCCGATCGAATATATGTTGGGTACCGTTACCGTGATGAACATCCCAGTCAACAATCAGCACCCGATTGGCCAGTCCGACATGTTGCGCATAACGGGCTCCGATGGCAATATTATTGAAAATACAGAACCCCATCGCCCTGTCCTTCTCTGCATGATGTCCGGGGGGCCGGACAGCACAGAAGGCCCTTGTTATTTTTCCGTCCAGCATCCCATCGACGGCTTCCATCGCAGCCCCGGCAGCAAGCGTTGCGGCCTCAAGGGATCTTGCACTCACAACGGTATCCCCGCCGTCCAGTAATTCCCGCCCGTTTGAAAAGGCCTCCTCAAGCCAGGATAAATACGTGGACGAATGAATAAGCGACAATTCGGTTTCCGTGGCGGGCTTAGGTGAGATTTGTGTGAGCTCGTCATTTATACCATTGGTGTCCAGATGATTGTTTATGGCAACAAGACGTTCTATCCGTTCGGGGTGCCGGTTGCCCGTATCATGTTCGAGAAAAACGGGGTCATATATATAGGCAATTTTCCTCATTTTCCGAAACTCACAATTTTGGAAAATAGATCTTGAATGTTGTTCCTTTTCCCGGCTTTGAATGCACCTCGATCCGTCCTTTGTGTTCTTCCACAACCTTTTTAACTATTGCAAGTCCCAAACCGGTTCCGCCCTCTTTACCGCTGGTTACAAACGAATCAAACAACTTGTCCTGAATTTCCGGGGGAATACCACTGCCGGTGTCAGCGAGACTGAATACGATTTCACCGTTTTCCTCTTCGGCGGCAAGTTTGAAAGTGCCTCCCGGCTCCATAGCCTCCAACGCATTTTTCATGATATTCATAAAGACCCGGCTAACCTTGTCACGATCAACATAGATCATACTGGCTGTGTTTACTTCCGATTCGAATTTGTAACCCTTGCGCTCTACATCATCTTTGAAAAAGCGGGTAAATTCATCAACCAGCTTATTTACCGGATATTTGGCCGGAAGAATTGTTGTTTTCCCTTTGGCAAAATCAAGTACATCCGTCGTCATATTCGTTAAAATCTTTATCTGCTCATTTATGATACCGGCATATTCCTGCCTGGTCTCCTCGGACTCTTCCTCGCTCATAAGATCGACGAACCCGTAAATATTGTTCATCGGGGTTCGCAGGTCATGTACGATGGTACTCATCATATTACCGATGGTTGCCAGCCTGTCGGCTTTCATTTTTTCTTCCAGCAGGCGCATGTTCTGTATTCCGCGAGCGATCTGGCTGGCAATCGATTCAACCATCTTTTCATCACTCTGAGAAAAATAGCCGTGGTGTTCGGTCTTATCCATCAATATCAAATATCCGATAATACCGCTGCCTGTTTTAAGCGCCGTACAGATAAAATGCCCGGTCTCGATTCCCAGTTCAGAAATGAAACTCCTTTTATAATTTTTATCCTGAGAGGTATCGTTGCAGACATACACCGGAGAATCCGATGTTACTTTTGCGAGTATACTGTCCTCCGCCGTAACCCCACTGCCGGGCAGGTTTTCGGCATTTAAAGCATGGGAATACATTTTGGAGAAAAAAGCATCATCGTTTTCGTTGAGCAGCAACAGCCCTGCCGTAGATTTCATGGAAGTGGTTATTAATTTAATCAGTTCGGAAAGAAGCTCATCGACCTCGGCAGCGGTGTTTATTTTACTCTCGATATTAAACAGTAGATCGAGCTCGTTCAATTTGCCTTCCAGACGGGTATAAAGATGCGAGTTAACCAGCGAAATGGAAATCTGGGACGCCAGACTTTTCAGCAATTCCTCATCTTCTTTTCCGAACGCACCGTCGACCTTGTTCAACACCTGTAATACGCCGATGATTTCTCCTTTTTCCTCATCGCTTTTGCGTGGTTCGCGAATCGGCATACAGAGGATGGAACGTGTGCGATAGCCCGTTTTTTTGTCTGTTGTAGGATCGAAGCGATCATCGTTATAGGCATCGGGAATATTGATCACCTCGCCGGTGGCGGCAACATGTCCGGCAATACCGACTCCTATTTTCAAATGTATTTCTTTTATTTCCGCCTTCTGAGCGATCTTTGACCAGAGTTCCCCTTTTTCATTATCGACAATAAACAGCGTACTGCGCTCGGCATGCATCAGCCGCGTAACTTCATCCATGATCAGTATCAGCAGTTTGTCGCGATTCAAAACCGAACTCAGCGTCATTCCGATCTGTTGAATGGATTGCATTTCCAGCTCTTTGCGTTCCAGCCGCGCTTTTAAATCTGCGATTTGCTTTTCAAGGTCGGACACATCTGCCTCCAAATCTCTGTTTAATTCAGATCAAATTCTTTTTATATCGTGTAACGAAATTATGAGCCAATCGAGTCGGTTCCGGTATTCGATACCCTCTGCAGCAGCTCAACATGAACCGACAGGCCTGATCCAGCACGGCCCTGTGACCTACCGAAACAAAAACCGGTTTGACCGCAGAACGGGTTCGCAATACACAGCCTACTTCTTTTCCTTTATAAGATAAAGTGGACATTTTGCCACGATGTTGATCCGGGTCATCATATTCTCCAATCAGACGACTTTTTGCACATCCAATTGCCGGCAGGTCGGTCAAAACACCCACGTGTGACGCAATGCCCAATCCTCGGGGATGAGCAATGCCGTGACCATCGAGCACAAGTACATCCGGCGGGTTGGGGTAGCGATCAAGCAGTTTTAAAATTGCAGGGGCTTCCCGAAAACTAAGGAAGCCTGAAATATAGGGAAATGTTATCTCAGCCGTCTCTATCTTTTCATCACAAATCTCAAGCGCGGGATAGTCCAATACAACCATCCCGGCAATCAACAGATTCTTCTTTTTTTCATAGGCCAGATCAAAACCGGCGACACGTTTGATTCGTTTGGGAAGGTCGCAGTAGATTATTTTTTCTGCAAGCGTACGCTGAAGTTTTCCAGCCTGATCCAGCGGGATATCCCAGTCATGGGATAGCATGATTTTACACCGCTATTCCTTCGTCATACTGGCTACGGCGCGTTCGACAGTTTCGAATGTTTCGAATATGCGCATCAGCTGGGTGATCATCAAAAGACTCTGTACTTTTTCTGTTACGCACGCCAGCTTCATTAAACCGCCTTCACTTTTTATGGAAGTCATCGCAGCCATCAGCACGCCCAGACCGGAACTGTTAATCCATTTTACACCGGACAAATCGATGACCACTTTCCTGATTCCGTCATTCAGCAAGCTTCGAATATGATCATGTAATGCCGTCGTTTCCGGTCCTCCCATCATTTTACCGCTTAAACTCAAAACGGCAACGTGGTCTTCAATTTTTTCCTTTATTTTCATTCTTCCTCCGATGATTTGAATATAATGGTTGGATTGCGCTCAAGATAATAAAAAAACTTACTTTAAGTCAATATTATATGTAAATGCGTTCGCTATTTAAATTCCTGCAAACTTTATTCGTAACTTTCGTATTTATATGCGGCGGTAGAATCGGCAGATCCGTTCAGTATGGAGTAGACCCAATAATTGCGCATCACCCTGCGAACATAATTGCGGGTTTGGCTGAATTCTATGTTTTCCACGAAGAAATCAATTTCGTGATCATCCTGTAAATTCTGCCAGCGATTGACACGATGCGGCCCGGCATTATACGCCGCCAGCACATATTCCTTCCTGTTCATAAACCTGTTCAAAAGTTTGCGTACGTAAAGGGTGCCAAGATTTATATTGTACTCGGCGTCAAACAGGTCAGTCACGGTGGAATATTTAATATTAGCTTCCTGTGCCAGTTGCTGAGCGGTACGTGGAATTATCTGCATCAGTCCGTAGGCATCCGCCCAGGAATGCGCCCGGTGGTTGTAACTGCTTTCTTCCCGGATGATTGCCAGAATAAAATTACGGTCCAGCCTGCGTTCGCGGCAATAGGTTTCCAGCAGGGCATCATAGTACAGCGGATACTGCTCTTTTAAAATAAACGGCTTGTCCAGAATATCCTGTTCACCAAAATAGGTATAGTTAATATAATCATAAATTCTGTAGGCCCGGTTAAATGCACCCAGCCGTTTGTACACTTCAGCCAGCGCCACCCATTCCGGCATCGAAGAAGCCTTGTATCGTTTGCTCTGAAGCTCATTAAGCGCCGTTTCCGTACCCAGTAATTCACGAATGGTGAAAAGTCGCCCGAACCTTTTCAGAACCGCTGAAATGGCCTCCGTGTACTGTTCCAGCGGGTTGTCCTTATTCGCCAGCCGCCGATTTACGTTGAGCCTGGCGTCTATCTCCGTTTTTTTGATTAAATATGCTTTTAACGAATAATAATCATCAAAAATATGGCTGCCGAGTTTCGTCAGCAATTCGTCGGCAGACGAATCTTTCCCTGCGGCATCGAATACCAGTGCCTTCCAGTATTGTGCACGGTGCTTCTGGAAATCGGACCAGCGACTGGAGATTATCCGGTCAAATACCTTTTCCGCTTCCTCATATCTTCCCAGCCGTAACAGAGTCAACCCCTGGCGGAATTTAGCTTCCTTCCTGAATGAACTGTAAGGCCAGCGACGTGATACCTTTTCATACAAATGCAAAGATTTTTCCAACCGGCCGGTTTCTTCGTAAAGCCATGCAGCCTTCCAGGTAGTTTCGGCGGCCAGACGCTTCCGCGGGAAGCGATCTGCGTACGCAATGTAGTCCCTGGCCGCGTCCTCTTTCCGATCGAGCTTCAGCAGGCAGCGGGCTATGTATATCCGTATTCTCGATTCCAGCAGTTTATTTTGTAACTGACTGAGCATGGATCGAAATCCGTACAAAGCGGACTTGTAATCCCCTCTTTCAAAATAGACCCGTAATAAAAAGTACCGCGCCTGTTCCTTTTCTTTTTCTTCGCCCTTGTCGTTTATAAACTGTTCCAGTCGTTTCTGGGCAACCGATAGCCAGTGATGTTTCAGATACACTTCTATGGCTGCAAAAAAGTATTTGTTAGTCACTTGTGTATTACCATACAGAAAATTTGCCGCCTGCAAGGCTTCATTGGAGGAACCGTATTTTTTCATGATCTGGTACATACTTTTATAGGCTTTGTCCCGTTTACCCTGTCTCAGTTTTGTTTGTGCCAGTTTCCATAGAATAGTCGCGCTGCGCCGGCTTTTATGTTTCAGTCCCATCAGTTTTTTATAATGTTGATAGGCAAAATCATAGTTATGGCGATCAAAATAGAAATCCGCCAGCTGCGTATAAACGGAATCGATTAAAAAGTGATCCGTATAGTGAGTTTTAAATTTATTACCGAGGGAGTCTATGGCGAGGCTGTCGTGCTGCCTGATTGCCACGGCAAATAAAAAATAATCTATATATTCCGGCAGGGTATCGGTTTGTTTTTTCAGGCTTTGAAATATCCGCTTTGAAGTTTCGAAACGGGCTTCGCGAAAAAGACAGTATCCTATTTTAAAATTCAGATTAAAATCATCACGAAGCAGTTGTTCGTTTTCAATCGCGTTCACGTATCCCTTAAGCGCCGCCGCCCAGTTCCCTTCCGCATAAAGACTGTCCGCCTGTTCTACTGTTTCTCCCGCAAAAAATTCCGGAGTACCGGCCATGGCGGCCACGGACAGAAAAAGCAGATATGTAATTATTCTCTTACGCATGTCAATGCTATGTTCGGCTTGAATAACGCCGGCTTTCCTATTATCGGATTACTGAAAACTTTCCGCTCTTCTGCATACTTTTACTTTTTATCAGGTACAGATAAATCCCTGCACTAATCTCTTCGCCCCGGTTGTTTCTTAAATTCCAGTCCAGGCTGCCCTTGCTGCTTTTAAACAGTTTTACAACCTGCTTTCCCGAGGTGTTCAGAATAATTACCTCGGTATTGTCATCAAGGTTGCGAAAAGTCAATTTTGAATGCCCTTCCTGTCTCAAAACCGGATTGGGGAAAACATCCGCCAGAACCAGTCCGCTCGAAGCACGGAAAGTAAGGTCGAAATTCTTTTCCGCCGACGCCGTGTTTACTACCGCCGCGGTTATCGTATCTGCGCTGAAAGACAGGAGATCGGCGACATCTCCAACCTCGAAGCGCTGAGAGGCGAGATCATTTGAAAAAATATAAAAGGAGCCGTTTTGGTTGTCTGCGTTTTCAACCAGCAGATTGAAACGGAGGTCGCCGGCGTCGCCCACATTCAGAAACCGGATTGCCCGATTATTAATTACCCTGCTGATGGGCTGGGTATCCAGAGTAGACACAAAATCGGAGAATTTCACCTCAATTTCCGGAAAAAACGCAGAATCGGTAAAATAGTCCGCCGGCCGTGCCCGACTGCCGGTATAGTACAGCCAAAGGGTATAATCACTCAGCATTGTTGCGAAAGAAGTGTTGTAGGGTGCTACCGATAAAACCGCCGGCATCGCCTGCAAACTGGGTTGATTTTTTATTGCATCCCATATATCGGCGACTACCACCTCTCCCAGTTTCTTGCCCAGCATGTGCAGGAAAAGAGAATTTCCGTAAGCATATAACCCGGAGAATTGTGAAAAGGAGGCACCGGACACCTGGCTGAAATATAAATCCAGATAGGTAAAATAGTCGTTTACCTCCGGGTACAGTACATCCTCCAGCCAGGTGGAAGTCATTTCCATAAAAAACCTGTCAACCAGTGAACCGTTATCCATCCAGACATTGATCGTTAACTGAATGGCGTGATTAAATTCGTGAGCGGCTGTGACACGCAATGCATCCAGTCCGTGCGTGTAGAACGCCCCTCCGGAAAAATCGTTATCCACCTCTATATAACTCAGGTATTGTGTCCCGGGTACGGAAGGGATTTCATCAGGAGCCAGTAAACTGAAGTTGGTTAAGCCATAGTAGGCAATATTGCTGAAATAAATATCATAATTTGTAACCGGCTGACCGTCTGCGCCCAGCGGAGGCTGGAACCCCATTTCTTCTACTTCAATTTGCCAGACGTTGTCAAAAATAACCGCCGCGGAATCGATGTAATCCGGAACACCATTTCCGGAAATATCCTCTGCAGGCACAGCGTGGTTACCGGTTTCATCCCAGTGCAGGGTAAAATTACCACCGGGTGTTACCAGCGATTTCTGGCGGTCGGGAACCCTGAAAAGGGCATCTTTTTCAAGATTGTTCAGGTACGGCGCCATTTCGAGCAGGTGATAGGTGCCGCATTTATTATCCGCATGCCGGTAAGCAGGTTTCATTTTTTGCCGGTACAATTCATAAATGGAGGATTCGTCAGCAGCATTCGCAGAAATTATGAGTACTAATCCCGGAATTAACACGGTTTTAATGTAATTCATTATTTTTTCCTGAATGAAAATCTTAAAGGCACGCCTTCGAAACCGAACTGCGCCCTCAGCTTGTTTTCGAGAAAACGTTTATAATGATCCGCTATCAGATCGGGGTAATTCGAGTAAAATGCAAACAGCGGCGGCGTTGCCTTAACCTGCGTAACATATTTGACTTTTATCTCACGTCCGCGCACGGCCGGCGGAGTATTGTTTTTAATTAATGGTTCGAAAAATTCGTTTAATACGGCCGTTGGAATTCTTTTATTGCGTTCTTCATAAACCCGGAGTGCCAGATCCAATGTTTTGTACAATCGCTGCTTTTCAGGTACAGAAGTAAAAATAATTGGGATGTACCGCAATTCCCCGAGTCTTTCCTTCAAATCCACCTGCCATTCTTTCATGGTTTTGTGATCCTTTGCGATCATATCCCATTTATTCACCACCAGCACGATTCCTTTTCCTTCCCGATGGGCTTCCTGCAGAACGCCCACATCCTGCCTCGAAATTTTTTCTACTGCGCTGATCAGGTAAAGTACAATATCGCACCGCTGCAGGCTGCGATAGGTGCGGACATTGCTGTAGAACAGAATGTTTTCTTTTATTTTAGCCTTTTTTTTGAGTCCTGCCGTGTCAATCAGCACAATCGTATTTTTCCTGTAATTGAAAACCGAATCAATGGAATCCCGGGTTGTTCCGGGAATTTCGGTAACGATCTGTCTCTCGCGGTCCAGCAGGGTATTTACCAGTGATGATTTACCGACATTTTCTTTGCCGATGATCGCCAGTTTCACAGCATTTTCCTGTTCTTCCCGAACGGGAACTTCCCGCAATAATGCTGTAATTTTATCGAGAAGATCACCGGACTGGCGACCGATCATGGCACTGACCGGAACCGGATCGCCCAGGCCCAGCCGATAGAACTGGCTCACTTCGGCGTCATCCCGTTTGTCATCCACTTTATTAACCGTCAGCAATACCGGTTTTTCCGAGCGGCGCAGCAGATTGGCAATATCCTCGTCAATATCGCTGATACCGGTGCGGACATCAACAAGGTACAGCAAAACATCCGCCTCCTCCATGGCTATCGTAACCTGCTCGCGAATCGCCCGATCCATAATATTCGGTGAATGAGGCAAATAGCCACCCGTATCAACAAGAAAGAATTGTTGACCGTTCCAGCTCATCTGCGCATAATTGCGGTCACGGGTCACGCCCGGTTGATCGTCCACAATGGCAATCCGCCGTCCCAGCAGGCGGTTAAACAGGGTGGATTTACCCACATTGGGCCGTCCGATTATGGCTACAACAGGGTCGCTCATTGTACCTTCTCCGCAATTACATCAACGATGTTGCTGATATCTTCCCTGACCACATGACAGTTCATTTCCACTTTTTCCTGCAATCCGGGAACGGTTTCATCGTCCAGAAATAAACCGTCTTTGTTCAGCACCCTTGGCGGCAGCAATACCAGATCGGCTTTCGGCTGTTTTTGCAGGGCGGCGGCAATATCCTGACCGGTCAGCAAGCCGGAAATAGTTATTGTTTCGCCAAAGAATTCATTCACTACAGGAATCAACTTTATTTCCAGATTCTGAATGGTTTTTAATCTGGTTAAAATAAATTTATTCAGCCAGGGTGCCGCCAGGGTACCGGTCACCCAGTTCACCCGCACCGGCTTTTTCAAAGTCTTGTTCATCTGCGGAAAAGCGCTTTCGAATCGATCAACCATATCCCTGAATTCCCCGACTCCATTTTCGATTTGATAAAAATCATCATAGTAATCAGCCGGTGGCAGTTCAGCATCGGCTTTTATAAAAAATTCATCCGACAAATAAACAAAGGCATCATCCAGTTCCTTACGAAGGACCAGACGCAATTTATTTGTGTATTCGATCATTCGGTTCAATTCATCAACGGTATGCAGACGCATGGTCATCAGATTCTTCCGGTGCCGTGTGAGTCCCAGGGGAACGACAGCTACCGAACGGACGCCGGGATAAAACCGTTTTAAATCGTTCACTGTTTTCTCGAAAATTTCGCCGTCGTTTATATCCGGACTCAAAACTACCTGAGTATGCAATTCGATACCGTTCGATGTAAGATACTCAATCTTTTCCATCAGACGGTCATCATGTTTGATGCCCAGCAGCAGTTTACGCGTTTCTGCCTCGGTGGAATGTACTGATATGTAAAGCGGTGAAAGATGCTGCTCAACGATACGCTTCAGATCCGCCTCACCGACCGTTGTCAGTGTAACATAATGTCCGTATAAAAATGAAAACCGGTAATCCTCATCTTTGAAATAAATGCCGCGACGCATGCCTTTCGGGTTTTGATATACGAAACAGAAGGGACAATTATTGCCGCAGGACATTAATTCCATTTCCTGCAGCCCAATGCCCAGGTCCTCATGAAATTCTTTTTCTATTTCAAAGATAACCCGTTCGCCGCCCTTTTCAATCTCAAGCTCAACATATTCTTCGGCAGTGTAGAAACGATAATCCAGCTGATCGCGAATTTCATGACCATTAATGCGCAGCAGTTTGTCCCCCGGTTTCAGATTAAGCTCGGCTGCGATACCAGACGGTTCAATATTTATAATGTCAATCAAAGATCAGCCCCGATCCTGTGTTTATTCGCTGATTTTATGTACCCCGAAGGCAGCAAATTTAGCCAACTATTGCCAGCCGTGCAAATACAAGCTGTTGTAGTTTTTAGATTTAGTGCAATTCAAACAAATGATTTGAATAATTTATTTCGCTTTAAGCAGCAAGGATAGTTTTTTTACATGGAGACCAAAAATAGTTTTTTGAAATTTGTTTCAAATCCGCCAATTCACAATATCTTCAAAAAAAAAGCCTGTCCGAAACGAACAGGCTGAAATTAATTCTCATCGCTGCTGTAATAGTTTATCCCGCTCCTGATTCCATTTCACCCATTCCGATTCCGCATCCTGTTGTAAGTCAAAATCAGATTTCGTAAAGGAGCCATCCGGCCGCACAACAATCTGCTGCTGTGCTTTTATTATTTCAATCCATTGTTCGACACTGACCTGTTGAGGCCCCTGAACCTGAGCAGGGGGAGCAACCTGTTGCGGTTTGCCCGGAGCAACTCCCATGCCCTGCTGCTGAGACGGCGGCACCGGGGGAGAAACCGCGACGTTTCCTTCATACACCCGCACCGTGGTAGAAGAATCCGCTGCTGCGTCCATTCTGTAAATAGTTCCGCGCACCGCCACAACCGCCGCGGGAGATTTCAACTTCCAGCTGTCCGATCTGCTGAACAGTTTTTTCACGTTGGCCCAAAGACGACCTAGAGAAAGGCTGGCTTCCACCTGTTTTTCTTTTTCCTTGAATTGCGCGTGGTCTATCGTGTAAATCGTTTGCTCGTCAATTCGAACAACACTTCCGTCTTTGAATTTCATTTCACAGCGGGAAGTTTTTTTCGTCTCGATTTTGTCTCCGTTATGGAGCGGCATTTTAAAGGTGGCTTTTGTGGCTCTTGTCTTTCCCTTTTCAAAAACGAGCACATTGCCGAGGGGGAATGATATCTCGCCGACAACCGGCGCTTCCGGTACTTTAAAAGACAAAAGCACGAAAACTGCTGCAATTAAAATTGCTGCACGACTTATTTTTATTTTATTCATACGAGTATCCCGTAATTAGCTTTACGATGGATCAGTTCATCCCGTCCTTGATACGAACCGTCACCTTGTTCGCCGTCATGCCGATAACTTCCAGCTGAATACCTTCAATAGCCTTTGCCTCGAGTTCCGTTGCCAGTTGCTCGGCATTGCCTTTGATGTCAACATCAAACAACGCTGTTCCGCCGCCAAATTCCCTCTGATTCACACCCTGCACACCTCGTACATAATATTTCAGGCTGTTTTTCAATGTGTTCAGCTGGGAAAAACTGGTAATGTTCAGAACCTGCAGCTGCACCTGTGCACCGCTGTAAATATCCTTTTGCCATACTTTGACAATTTTATCTTTCAGTTCGATGGCGGCCTTTTTTGCTGCTTTTTGCAGCGCCTGCGTTCCACCGGTGATCTCATCAATATGTGCGGCCCGGTCGTGGGTCGTTGCAACGGCAATGATCGAAGCGTCGTCAGCACGGATCACCCTCAGATTCAAATTCGCCTGGCATGATTTGAAACCGCTTTGCTGCAGAACTTTCGGTACACCGCTGGCAACCTTACTTACTGCTGTTCCCGTAATAATGATTTCCGCTCCGAGCCTTGTAGCTATTGAGGCCGCGGCCCGGGCATCACCCTGTAGTGCGGCCGTAGCCATATCACGGGCAATGCTTGCTCTTGCCTGCCGGGCATCAACAAAAGGGAAACCAAAATTCATCATTTCATTCATCAGGGCGGTTTCGGTAACATTCATATCGGTGGCGAATTGTGTATAGTCCTGCGTAACATTTCGTTCTTCGATCAATACCATGGTTCGGGGTTTTCCTTTTCGGCTCAACAAAACGCCAATAGCCTCGAGATCGTTCTGCAGATCACCCATTTTCACAATTGCGCGAACCGTAACTTCCAGTGCATTGTCGGCTTGTTTGCTGGTGGAGATCACATCATATTTTTGCACATATCCTGTTGTACGGGTGTATATCTGATCCTCAACAGTCTGGTAATTCTCAACCAGCACGTCCGATTGAACGATGGTACCAACAACCTGCTCCACCGCGTTTCGCAAAGCCGCCGCCGTAGCGTCTTCTTTTGCCTTTACCTCATCACCGGCAAGTATGGCCCCCAGCCCCCGGGCGATAACTTCCTTTGTTTCCCCCGGGTTTTGTGCAAAAACTGCAACAGCAAGCGCCAGAATCAGAACAAATATTTGTAACTGTTTCATTTTATTTCCTGCTTGCCGGTTCATTAAAATTTTGATTTTAACTGTCGGATGATGTTCAGCGCCTCGGTACCGCTGACAGCCTGCAGCGGACGAAAGGTACCGTCTTCCATTCCCGGAATGATATTACGGGTTGATACGACCATCACCGAATTAAAAATCGGCGAAGTATTCAAAACATCGCTGTAAGGCGACATGGAGCCGAAATACTGCGTTTCCAACCCCGGATCATCCCATGCTTTTACAAGGAAATGCTCGATCAATTTGGCGAACTCGGCCCGATTGACTTTTTCTTCCGGCCGGAAACTGCCATCCGGAAATTTTTCAATTATTCCCTTCTCAAGCGCCTGGTCGATAAACGATTTGGCCCAGTGGTTATCGGGTACGTCCGTGGCGGTCCCGGTGGCGGCCATCGGTTTCGGTTTTTGCGGCTTTTTCATAATTCCGCCTTCGGGTGCTTTGAATTTTACCTGCTGCTGGCGGGTGGATTTACGGAAAATCTTATCCAGCGGCAATTCGGTTACGAAAAGCACGGCCACGTCTGCACGGGTAATTTCCTTCTGCCTTGCAATTTTTTGCAGTTCCGGGCTTTGACCGGCAACAGCAGCCTGGTACTCAGCCAGCTTTTTAATGGCATTGCTGGCCTTCATGTTGGTATTGTCGATGGCCAGTATTTTCTGATAAGTTGTCTGTGCTTTTATGTATTTTCCCCAATCCTTATAGGCCGTTCCCATATGGTAAAGGGCATCCATTTTTACCTGCTTCTTATCAAATTTGGCTTCCGAATCATCGATATCGTCCAGGGCGTCTTCAAATTCGTCGATTGCATCTTCGTATTTTCCCTGTGCCGAAAACAGACGACCGCGGGCGACGACAGCCGGTACCCAGTCTCCGTCCAGGCTCAATGCCTCGTCAATGTTTTTCGCGGCTTCTTTGAAATTCTTTTTTTCCAGAAAAACCAGAGCAAGCCCTTCGTAGGCCGGTGCAAAATTATGTTTCAGACTTTTTGCTTCATTGAATTCTCGCTGGGCATTGCCGAGATCATTATTGTCCAGAAATTTTTTCCCCTGTGCATAATGATACTCAGGAGTATCCAGCACCGACTGCGCCTTGCGTTCCTTCGGGCCGGAACAGCCGGCGATCAAGGCAATAATTGTCAAAATGGAAGTAATTTTTAACATCTTATTCATCATTCAATCCTCCTGCATTTCTTGTTTTTTCGGCAAGAGTCAATCCAAAATGACCATGACTTTACATTGTTCCATAAAGTTCAGGTTTTTGGAGGCACTTACGATCTTCTGAGCATCATTATTACTGATAACGATATCATTTTTATTGCTGCCGGCTGCTCGCAGTGCTTTCACTATTAACGGGTTGTCCGTTACCCGCTCATTCTTTTTAGCACGGTTGACATCCTTTTCATATCCGACCACACCAATCTGAACGGCATAGTCCCGGCTGACGAACCCGCTGCCATAGATCTCATTACCCTGCTCATCCACTATTTTCGGAGCCATTGCCGGACGTACACCTGCTCCACGCGCATCAATAATGAGCCCGGTATAAACTGTGTTGGCCACTGTCGGCGGAGGGGGTGTTCCGTAATTGGGCAGTACGCCGCCACCCATTTGCTGTGGCAACAATGTATTAGCCAGCACCCCACTGATAGGAACTTCTACGTCAACTTCCACATCGCCGGTGGACATATAGCGAGTATCAACCACTTTGAAATTACGAATGATACCACTCACCTGCGTGCGAATCATATCGCTTTGTACCATCGCATTCTCTACCGTTGTTTCCGATGTTATTGACATGCCCTTTACCGTTTCAAGCAAATTACGTAACGCAACCCTTTTGGCAGCTTCGAGAGCTCCGGCACGTTGCGCAGCCAACGGCATTTTCGGATTCGGGGCGCCGATTCCCGTAGCACGTATTACCTGGTCTTGCCAGTTAATGGCCCCGGCATCGGCGACAGTCTGATAAACCTGTGCATTCAATACTGCACAAAGGCAAATTGCCAACAACACAATCACTAAGCGTTTCATGGAATCCTCCACAAAAAATGGAACGAATAATCTTATCTGTAAGCCAAACTTTGCGTAATTAAAGAAAGTGCATATTTCCGGGCTGTGATTGCTGTCACCCGGCACATGAGTTTCTCAAGGTATGTGTTTGCGATCAAATTCATGATCTTTCTTTGATAAATGGAGCGGGAGACGGGACTTGAACCCGCGACGTCCAGCTTGGGAAGCTGACATTCTACCACTGAATTACTCCCGCTTATTCTTCAACAGTAAAAATTTATACGCATTGACCTATAATGTCAAGTCTATTTCTTTTTTGATGAATTTCAAGGCAATGAGTTCTACACTATCGGAGTTAATTAAACAAATTCAATTCAATTCTCATTTTTTTTATCCTCATTGCTTTTTACCTGCTGCCAGATTTTTACCAATATCCGCCGGGCTTGTTCCGCATACCGGTGTTTTGGGTTCAGATCAAGGCTTCTTTTAAAACTTTTTGCAGCCCGCTGAATATCCTTTTTATAGTTCATATAAATTTGTCCAAGAATGTAATGCACCACAGGCTGTCGATCATTTATTTCCACAGATTTTCTGTAGGAATAAAACGCTTTCTCAAAATCCTGCTTCTGCGTATAGATATCGCCCAGCAATCGGTATGCTTCGGTGTTATCGGGATCGTGGCGCAACGTGTAGTGAAAGAATGCGGCCGCCTCGTCCACACGTTTCATTTTAAGATAAAGCGAAGCAAGAGCGAAACTAGCTCCATGATTCTTATGATTTACAGCCAGTGCCTTTTTATAAGCCTCTTCCGCCTTTTGCAGGTTGTTTTCCAGTGCATATTTCCAGGCAATTTTGTACAAATGGTCGGAAACCAACAGGGTATCAACTCCATTCAGAGCCGCACGGCTGTAAAAGTAATCGGCCTTTTCCGTATTGTTATTGAATTCATACAAGCGACCCCGTATGATATCCCCCCTGGTCATAAAATATTTATCCAACAGCTCCCCGATACCCGGCTCAATTTCAATACCGTCCAATCCTGACAATCTTTTACGCCAGCGCGCTATTCTTTCAAGGTTGCGCCTGCCCTTGCCCTTCTCCCAGCGGTGTCTGGGTGCAGTATATTCTATCAGCGGGCGATCCATGGTATACACCAGCGCATCTGACAAACTATCTTCTATTTGTTTTCCTGCGGCGACAAAAAAGGATAAAAAAGAAACCGTATCTCTGCCGGTGAGGAAATCTTCGGCCAATGCGCTGTTCGAGAGATTGGTTTCGACGGTTTCATACAGGCGATTCAGCTTACCCCTGGGACCAAGCAGCAGGATTTTCTGATATTCGTTTTCCTCCTGCCCGAGATAGATCTGCATTCCGGGGAAAACCCGGTAAAAAGTTCTGATAATGTTTTTCAATTCGGAAAATTTTAATTGATCCATGATCATCCACTGGGCGAAAATCCCGGCCGGTCGTAAATGCTCATAGCAGGATCGGTAGAATTCTATCGTATAAAGGCCGCCGGCACCGGCGTCGTCGGGATGTACGATATCCGAAAGGATCAGATCATACCGCTCCTCTGTTATTTTCAAATAGTTTATCCCGTCTGCCTCAGTAAGTTTAACTTTAGGATTCTGCAATACATTATGATTTATGTCATTAAAATAGGAGGCGGCCTCCGGCAGGGAACCGATCAGTTCTACGCAGCGGACAAACCCCGCCCGGTCTGAAGCCAGTGCATCCAGAGTTACTCCTGTTCCCAATCCGATCAGTAAAATGGAATCGGGTTTGGGGTGGAATAACTGCGGAACTTCACCGGCCCATCGCTCGGTATTTGCCACCCTCGTACCGCCCTGCTGCTTTTCATTGATATACAGGGCAAGATCATTTTCATAATTCTGTAAAACTTTTACCTCCGCTGCTGCATCTTCCGCCTGAAATACGGCATGGGTTCCCGGCTGCAAGGGTCTGAATCCAAACCCGGCCTGCAGTATAAACACCAGGCTGACAGCGCTGATTATAAATAGAACAGCATTCTGAATTTTGTTGGTTCTGATTTCTTCGTACCGATGAAAGAGCACGATTGCGACCGCTAATAAAAGCGATGAGGAAAGCAGAATGGCTTTTGCCGTACCCAGCCAGGGAATCAGAATAAAACCTGCGGTTAATGACCCCAGGATGGCGCCTGCCGTGTTAAAAGCATAAACTTTACCTACATCCCCGGAAACCCGGCCGATATCACGAGAATAGATATGACAGACGACGGGGAATGCCATGCCCATCAGAAAAGTCGGAACCAGCAGTACCAAAAGCGCAATGAGCAAATTTAACCCCAATTCCTGCAACCAGGAAATTGAATGCTGGCTGAGAACATTGATATACAATTCCTGTGGTAGATAATGCAGCAGCGGTACGGATAGTACAGCAAAAAATACCAGCAATACTTCGAGTACAAAGAAGCTTTGTACGGAGTGGTCGCCCGCCCATTTCAACTTTCCCATTACCAGACTGCCTGCGGTTAAACCGGTCAAATATATGGCCAGAACGGTACTGAAACTATAGGTAGTTGACAAAAAAACAATTCCCAGTTCACGCGTCCATAATACTTCCAGGGATAACGCCACGAAACCGGAAACGGCGTAAAGCCAGAGTATAAGGGTGTACGGAGATGTTCCGGCCGCTTCAATCTCATTCTTTTGCCCGCCTGATTCCATTGAAAAAATCCATGCCGCCGCTGATAATAACAGGTTCACCCCGATAACTACAAAAGCCGTTCCCGAAACTCCGATATTTTCGAGAAGATAAAAACCGGTAATTACCGCCCCGAAAACAGCGCCGAGGGTATTAATTCCATATAACCATCCCGTGCCAGATTTCACCCGCTCCCGCCGGCGGATGTAACTGCGAACGATTACGGGAAATGTACCGCCGATCATGGAAGCGGGAAGGATCAGCATCAGAAATGCAAACAGAAAGCGGGTTATTGACAACGATGAAAACTTCAGGTCGAAGGTTCGGAACATTTCAATGTAAATCCGGTCGATAAAATTAAACCCCAGCATGAAGATAAGGGCATAAAGACCAATCCCCGCCTCCAGC
>JAJRVZ010000004.1 GCA_024277055.1 Calditrichota bacterium | reverse complement strand
CGCAGACGGGTTTTGTGGCCGAGCCGGGTTTCACCGGAAATTGTTCAATGCCCACCATGTTGGCCACTATCGGCCAGCCGGTTTCGGTTTGCCACCAGTGATCAATTACCGGTACTTCGGGCAGCATTTCTTTCAGCCAGTGATAAGTGGGCGGGTCCAAGCGCTCTCCGGCAAGGAACAGGTATTTAAGGGCGGACATGTCATATTTTTTTACAAATGCGCCGTCGGGGTCTTCTTTTTTTACGGCCCTGAAAGCCGTGGGCGCGGTAAAAAATGTCTTAACTTTGTATTCACTCATTATACGCCATAATACACCGGCATCCGGGGTACGAACCGGTTTTCCCTCGAACATTATGGTTGTACACCCGGCAAGCAGGGGGGCATAGACAATATAGGAATGACCGACCACCCAGCCGACATCCGACGCGGCCCAGTAAACGTCACCGGGTCCGACGCCGTAAATGGCGCTCATGCTGTATTTCAGGGCGACTGCATGTCCGCCGTTGTCACGAACAATTCCTTTGGGTTTTCCTGTAGTACCCGAAGTGTATAGAATATAAAGAGGATCCGTGGCATCCAACGGTACATAATCGGCCGGCGGGGCTGTGCTTACGGCTGAAACAAAATCAAGATCGCGGCCTGTTTTTAATTCCGCCTGCAGTTTCGGTCGTTGATAAACAATCACGTGGTCAACTTTATGGGTTGCCTGGTCGATGGCCTGATCAACCAGCGGTTTGTAGGGGATGGTCCTGGTAAATTCGATTCCGTAGCTGGCGGTGATAATAACCTTCGGTTTGGCATCGTTTATCCGAATTGCCAGTTCGTGAGGTGCAAAACCGCCGAAAACGACGGAATGGATGGCTCCGATTCGCGCACAACCGAGCATACTGATTAAGGCCTCCGGAATCATCGGCATATAGATTACGACGCGGTCACCTTTACCGACCCCGATACTTTTCAATACGCCGGCCAGAGAGGCTACTTCATCACGCAGTTCACGATAAGTATATTTCTTTTTGACATCGCTAACCGGTGAGTCATAAATAAGGGCGTCCTGATCACCGCGACCGTTATCAACATGAAAATCAAGAGCCAGATATGCAGTATTTAATTTGCCGCCTTCGAACCAGCGATAAAATCCTTTTTCATTTTGGGTAAGTATTTTTTCGGGCTGCTCGAACCATTTGATATCCTGCGCCTTTTCTTTCCAGAATGTTTCAGGGTTGGTTATCGACCGCTTAAATTCAGATTGGTAACCCATACGGTTAGCCTCCTTGACCTAAATAAACAAATTACCGAAACGTTTCATTTTGCCTTAAAAAAAGGATGGAATGATATCGCATCATTCCATCCCGGCTAATTTTATTTTTTGAAAAAATAGTAGACGGCAAGCAGGAAGCGAATATTCGAAACCGATTTTGTATCCTTAACCAGACCTTTTACATCGGGAGTACCATAATCGGCTGCCGTGTATTCCAACTCGGTTGCGATGCGTGTTTTGCCTGAATTCCATACTAATCTGGGAGCAACTCTGAAGACTTTATCGATGTTCCCACCTCTGGCGAAAGTCGCACCTACGATATCATCGTTCGTTCCTTTATTCTGAGTAAAACCGACAAAAACGGCTTTTTCAAATTCTTTTCCGGTCGAAAACTCCGCCCAGGCCGAAAGCACATTGTACGGCGAGTATTCTTCCTCAAGAGTCACCGGATCCTGTTTGGTGACGGCATATCCACCGATCTGCAGCAAATCATACAGGTTCTGCCCGTAAAGTCCCTGCAGCCGAATAACAGAACCGCCGAAATTCAGCGTGGCATAACCGATATAAGACAAACCGGTGACCTTCTGATCGGTTTTAATTCCGTTATCGGTTGCAAGTTTCGGAACTAATTGCTTATAATCAACACCGGCACCGAAAACATTTTTGCCGGACATCAGCTGGTATTGCAGGTGAATATTGGGAATAACAGCATTTCTCAACGAAGTGCTGCCCCCGGGGCTGGCGAAATCCCGCTGTGCAATTAAAGCGGCGATTAATTTTCCCGATCCCATTTTCTTTTCCAGCCGGATTTGCGGGTTTCGTGAAAACGGGGCGATGGGAACGCCGGTGTTAAAAGAAACCACGTGAGGAAAACAGGCGGTCACAAAGAGCGGGTGCCAGGTCTGGCCGAATAACAATGCCGTTCCGTCCCAGTCAAGTTTAACATAAGCGTGGCGCAACCGGAATCCGTTAATATCCGCATTGCTATGACCGAAAAACGCACCTTCAATTACTCCCGAGGTTTTTGCGCCGAAGGCATCCGGGCCCTTGAAAACTCCCGTCAGCCGGGTTTGAACTGCCAGCATATTAACATTTGCCTTTTCATTTATATCGTCACCATTGGCATCTTTGGACTCACCGGCAGGATATAACAAAAAATGTCCCTCCCTTGCAGTCACCGTCTGGCGCGAATCAAAAAAAGCATCGAATTTCACAAATCCCTTGAAACTGATCGACATCCCATCGTCCTGGGCAAAAAGAACCAGGGGAATGGTCATCACAAAAACAATGATTAAAAAAAGACTAAACCTGCGCATTTTTAAACTCCTCCAAATTTAGTTACCTCTCTCGAAGACAAAAGAAATCTCCCATAAGAGTATTCAACCGAACGGCCGGTTGTACATGCCTTATCACCTCCTCAACGAAACGATCGGTTATACCTGCATCGCTTTTGAATATGTATTCACGGTTATGAGTGCTGATTAAACAGGTCAGTTGATAAACCCTGTTGCCTCAATTCAATAAATCAACGGCTCACACAATTCCGGGGTTTTTGAGTCCGATAATTTATTTTGAGGGTTTATTCAACTTAGTGCAAAGATATACAAAACTTAACGAAAAAACAATAATTATTTAATAATATGTATAAATATGTAGAGCCTAAGCTGGTAATTGTATTAAATTTATTCTCTTAAATTTTTTTTACCTTTTTAGGATCCATTCCATATTTTTACTATTATGAAAAAGCCGATACCTTTCTTCAATTACCTGTAAATATTGCCTTTAAAATAAATTTTAAAAATAATCTTGCATTTTTATGCTTCTACGTTTATATTTTTACACACTAAATCGACCAGACCTCCGACTAAATTCAAAAAACGATTATTAATAATAAAATGAATAAAGGATGAATAAAGATTGCCTTTATTCGGGGAAGTGGAAATTGCTTTCGAAAGGGATTTTGCAAATGTTCTGTTCGGAAGCCGGAATGAACAGACCCGTTTCAAACAACAGTTAATCCGGGTTCCTTTGAGAGGCAGGAACCGGAACGTTGAGCGATAACAACAAAAAGAGACCGGGGTTTACTTTACAATAATATGTAATCGTTTCATTAACTTAAGTGGAGGGTTAATCTATGAGTAACGAGAAGATGAAAGAATACTGGAGTAAGAATCTCCGGTATTTGGCTATTCTGTTGACTGTTTGGTTCGTTGTCTCATACGGATTCAGCATTCTTCTGGTGAATGCTCTTGACACGATCCGTTTTGCCGGTTTTAAACTCGGCTTCTGGTTTGCTCAACAGGGTTCCATGTATGTTTTCGTGGCGCTTATTTTTATCTACGTTTCGTGGATGAATAAGCTGGACCGTGAATATGATGTACATGAAGATTAAGTTGAACTATTAAACTGGAGACAACAATGGGAATTTTAACCTGGACATATATTATTGTCGGTTTGACCTTTGCGCTTTATATCGGAATTGCGATCTGGTCAAAAGCCCGTTCCACGAGTGATTTTTACGTGGCGGGTAAACATGTGTCGCCATTGGCAAACGGAATGGCAACCGGAGCAGACTGGATGTCAGCTGCTTCCTTTATTTCAATGGCCGGTCTTATCTCATTTATCGGCAGGGACGGCTCGGTATATCTGATGGGGTGGACCGGTGGATATGTTTTGCTGGCTCTGTTGCTGGCCCCGTATCTTCGTAAATTCGGAAAATTCACCGTACCGGATTTTGTCGGTGAAAGATACTATTCACAATTAGCCCGCCAGGTGGCGGTAGTCTGTGCAATTTTTGTTTCCTTTACCTATGTGGCCGGGCAGATGCGCGGAGTCGGAATTGTTTTCTCACGCTTCCTGAATGTTGACATCAACATGGGTGTACTCGTCGGTATGTTCATCGTCTTTTTCTATGCCGTGCTCGGCGGTATGAAAGGTATTACCTATACGCAAGTGGCCCAGTATTGTGTGCTCATCTTTGCTTATCTCGTACCGGCCATTTTTATTTCCATTCTGATGACCGGTAACCCGATTCCGCAGCTTGGATTCGGTTCTACTCTTTCTGCGGAACCCGGTACCTATCTACTGGATAAACTGGATGGGCTGAATACGGCTCTTGGCTTTGCGGCATATACCGACGGAACAAAGAGCATGGTCGATGTGTTTTTCATCACCGCTGCTCTGATGGTCGGTACAGCCGGTCTGCCTCACGTAATCGTGCGTTTCTTTACGGTTCCGAAAGTTGCCGATGCCCGTAAATCCGCCGGTTTTGCACTGTTGTTTATCGCTATTCTTTACACAACTGCTCCGGCTGTAGCGGCTTTTGCCCGTACCAATATGATTCATACCGTATCAAATAAGGTTTATGCGGAAGTGCCGCCATGGTTTAAGAACTGGGAAAAGACAGGATTGATAAAATTCGAAGATAAAAACGGGGACGGGATAATCAACTACGTTAAGGACAAAAATGCCAACGAACTAAAAATCGATCGTGACATTATGGTACTGGCAAATCCTGAAATTGCAAATTTGCCGAACTGGGTTGTAGGTCTTGTTGCCGCCGGTGGTCTTGCTGCTGCGCTTTCAACAGCGGCCGGTTTGCTCCTGGTCATCTCGACATCGGTGGCGCATGACCTGCTTAAAAAAGCGGTCATGCCCGATATAACCGAAAAACAGGAATTGCTGTATGCCCGTATCTCTGCGGCAGCTGCCGTTTGTGTCGCCGGTTACTTCGGCATCAATCCACCGGGATTTGTGGCGCAGGTGGTCGCCTTTGCCTTCGGCCTGGCGGCGTCTTCTTTCTTCCCGGCAATTATACTGGGTATTTTCGACAAACGAATGAACAAGGAAGGTGCCATTACCGGTATGCTGGTCGGTATTACTTTTACCGCAGCCTACATCATTTATTTCAAATTCATCAATCCGGGTGCAAACACTCCCGATCACTGGTGGTTTGGAATTTCACCGGAAGGTATCGGTACGCTGGGTATGCTGCTGAATGCAGGAGTGGCAACCGTCGTTTCCAAGATGACGGCGGAACCGCCCGAAGAAATCCAGCACATGATTGAAGATATTCGTGTACCGCGCGGTGCCGGTGCGCCTGTCGAACATTAATCCGAAAATTCTGCGAAGCCGGTTGAAGCACAACCGGCTTCGTTTTTTGCCTTCATCCCGAAATTCAGGTTCATCCGGGTTGAAGGTCAAAGTGTTTTATCCCCCGAATAGTTGAAATGGTGGTGAAATGAGTTTAAATTTTGCCGCCATTTTAATTTCTTAGAAAAAGGATGATATATGAAAATCCGCATGAACCGCAAACAATCGATTGTTTTTACAGCAGTTTATGGAGGAATCACTCTTTTCTGGCGCTTCATGATCGAACCGCAATTGATGGGTCATTATGCAATTTCAATAGGCATCGGACTGTTTTTTGTTCTGGTATATTACCTGTTGTGGAAAAATAAAATCGTAAATTTTGATCACGAAAATCACTCGGAAAAAGGTTCGGGTGCGGAAACCAACACCTGATCTGAACCGGCGGCAAGTTTGAAATCTAAAAGTTATAACAGAATATAGACCGTACCGAATAACAGCATCCGTGGGAATCTTTGATTGGTTACGGAATGTTGCAACGGAATCGGTGTCTTAATTTTAATGTATTCGAAAAGTACGGGTTTGAAAAATTCACGTCATCTTGCGGGGTAAGAGGTGCGTATTGAAAAGCAGGAAACCGTTGGGTTAATAATCGATATCCAGGAGAAACTGTTTCCACATATCAGTGAAAACGATGCAATCAGGGATCACTGTGCCATCCTGATTAAAGGGTTGAAGATTCTGGAAATCCCGGTTTTATTGACCGAACAATATACAAAGGGGCTGGGACCAACGATAAGCGCCCTGCAGCCCCTTCTGAAAGAAACCGAAGCGATCGAAAAATTATCGTTCAGTTGTTGCGGTATCGAGACGTTCAATATGAAATTAAAAAACCTTCGCAAGCGTAATGTGGTAATTGCCGGAATTGAAGCGCATGTTTGCGTTTTGCAGACAACTTTGGATCTTCTGGAACGGGGTTTCCAGCCGGTGGTTGTTGAAAATGCAGTCGGTTCGAGAAACAACGAAGATAAACGAATCGCTATGGAGCGCATGAGGACTGCAGGAGCGGTGATCACCAGCTACGAAAGTATTCTTTTCGAATTGTGCAAAGTTGCGGGCAGCGATCAGTTCAAGTCCATTTCAAATCTTGTAAAATAGCCGAAAAATATAATTATTCGTTACGCCGGCTATTTTGCAGGAAACAATTTCTTCTTTCACTTTACTTTTTATAATTGTTTTCCGAAAATTCCCGATATTGAATCGGTCATTATTAATTGCGATTTATTTTGAACTATTCTAATTTTGCTGAAATTGACCGGCAAGTAAACGGGAATATAAAGATGACTGCCACAGGTAGTGAGTTCCTTGCGCAAATAGCGCCCTTCAACAAGCTCCCGGCAAAAAAACTTGAAGAGCTGGCCGCCAGGTTGAAAATTGAACAGGCGGCGCGGGATACGGTGCTTTTCGTCCAGGGACGGTCGGAAATATCGGCGCTGTATATTTTGCAGCGTGGCTCTCTGGAACTGTTTTACAGCGAAAAGGATACCAAACAGGTTAAAGGTTTCCTGCACCGCGGGGAACATATCGGCGGTATCGCCATTCTCTGCAATAACGGAGTTTCAATCCGGACGGTAGTCGTTCGCGACGATGCTCTTTTTTATGTATTACCCAAAAACATATTTCTCGAAACCTGCACGGAATTTCCTGAATTTGCCGATTACTTTTCAGATGCTTTCGATAAGCGGATGCTTGATCAGTCCTATGCCACGATACGCAACAAGCATCTGAAAAAAGAGCCGCAATCCGAACTGCTTCTGTTCGACCAGAAGGTATCACAGGTAATGACCCGCAATTTCAGCAGATGCAAGTTTGATTGTGATCTGCAACAGGCCGCACGGATAATGAATGAATCCCAATCCAGCTCATTGATTATCATGGATGCGAACGATGAACCCGACGGAATTATTACCGATAAAGATTTTCGAACAAAGGTTGTCGCCGGCGGCCTCGACTATAGTAACCCGGTTACAGCCATCATGTCATCTCCACTGATCACGATAGACGGCGACGAACCCGTGTTTGAAGCTGTTCTGAGTATGCTTCATAACAATGTCAAGCATCTTGCCGTAACGGATAAGAACGGAAAAGTTGTGGGTATGACCGGTAACGATCAGTTGCTGGCCATGCAGCTTCATTCGCCGGTGAACCTGATTCGTGAAATAGATACGACGCGGTTGTTGAAGGATTTGTACCCGATTCACGGAAAGCTGCCACAACTGGTTCGCAACCTGGTTAACAACGGCGCCAATGCGGAAAGTATTACCCGAACAATCACTGCGGTTTCAGACGCAATACTACGCCGGATTATCGAATTTACGCTGGATGAACTGGGGGAAGCTCCGGTAAATTTTGTGTTCATGATCATGGGAAGTGAAGGCCGGCGCGAGCAGACGCTGAAAACCGATCAGGACAATGCGATTGTTTATGAGAACGTCAGCGGGGAAAAGGCGAAGGAAGCGCGACGATATTTCAAATCATTCGCCAAAAAAGTTTGTCAGCGACTGGACCTGGCGGGGTACAAATATTGCAATGGTGATGTAATGGCTCAAAATCCGAAATGGTGTCAGCCGCTTGAACAGTGGAAAAAATATTTTTCAGAATGGGTGCATACACCGGAGCCCATGGCGGTTATGCATACGAGTATTTTTTTCGATTTTCGCGGCGCTTACGGAAGTCAGCAATTAATCACCCGGTTGCGCGACCACCTTATGAACTTGCTGGATGATCGTGCCGGTCTTTTCCTGTATCATCTGGCAAAAAACGCTTTACAAATGAAACCGCCCATCGGATTCCTGAAAAGTTTCGTCGTCGAATCCAAAGGTGAGCACAGAAATTCGTTCGATATAAAGAAAGCAATGACGACCATCGTTGATTTTGCCCGTATTTATGCCCTGGAAAATAAAATTCCCTCAACCAACACGCTGGACAGGCTCTACGATCTGCACCTGAAAAAGGTACTGAAATACGATGAATATCACGACCTGGTACAGGGGTATAATTATTTGATGCAGAACCGGTATCTGCGGCAGGTAGCGGCAATTCTGGATGAGAAAAAGAAACCGGATAACTATATCAATCCTGATAACCTGTCATCGATTGAACGGAAGTTGCTGAAAGAAATCTTTATCATGATCCAGAAATTTCAACAGAAAATGGAAGTGCATTTTACCGGAGTTCACTGAAACGGATTTGAATAGTTGAGTTCCGTTAACAGATTTCTTCTTACATCATTTGCCGAGTATTTAAACGACAGGGCCGGGGGTAATGCTATCACCCAGAAAACTATCACTGAAAAAAGTCTGATTTTTATAAATAAACCGGTATTTATCCGGCGTTTTGTTAAAATAAATACCCATATTAAAAAGAAGTTCATTATAACACTTACCGTTTCCCACCTGAATCCCCACACCGGGATGACTGCCCAGAACCCTGTTTTTTAATCCCGCCGGAATCCGGACGCCGGTTGTCACTCCCCACCAGGTATATCCCTGATCGTAGATTGATGCGACTTCCTCTTTATATATTCGCTGAATTTTTGTGTCCCGATACAGTACCGATCGAATTAACAGGAATGTCGAATCCGTTTTACCGGAATAATGCCTGGCGAATACATGCTTTATAGTCGCGTAGAGTTATCTGTCGGCCAGATCATCAGAGAGAAAACCTGCAGATACCGGTCGAAAGACCGGTAGGCCGAATAATACTTCTCAGCATTGGTGGTTAGCGCTTCACTATCCGAAGAATCTCTGTTAAGCCCTTTTTTAAATTGATAAAGGTAGCGTATTATATTTTGGTCATAATGATTATCAATATCCTGATTCGTGTAAATGGCGTGAAGAATTTCAGTCCGGACGGATATTTCCTGCGATTCGCATCTGTTTTTCCAGAAATCGATCAGCATTTTTGCCGAATCTGTTTTACCTGCCTCATAATAATGCGGCAATAAAAGAAACGCATTATAGGTAATATCATCGCAATCGAAAAGATTGTATTTCAAAGCTTTTTCAAAATCGCCGTTGGTTTGAGAAAAAAGCAGGCAGGGCAGCAGGAAGATGAGCAGCGGATATTTTTTCATTCGATTCCTTGAATTGAATTTATTATTTCCCGAAAAGCGTCACCGTTTTCACCGTGACATTCAGTTTTTCAGTCCGATAGTTCCAAACCCATCCAGTAATGATCATAATATTTCTGGTTAATCATTAATTCTTTTATGATTTTCCCTTCAATGATAAATCCGAGCTTTTCATAAAGAAGAACAGCCCGGCGATTATCGGTACGAACACGCAGATTTATTTTTTTTATTATCCCGCCGTTTTCCGCCCACTCAATCAACGCCCGAATCAGTACCGTGGCGATTCCATTTCCCCAGTATTTCTCCAGCACGGTGACACCGAATTCACCCGTGTGGCGGTTTCTGGGGCGGATACCGGCTTCGAAGGACAGGGTGCCGCAGATTTCATTATCCACCAGTGCCAGCAGGTATAAACAGTTTTCCGCCTGCAGGCATTTGTCCAGATAAAAGCGTTCCTCGTCTTCGGTCATTCTGAATTCCCCCGGACCAAAGGTGAGAAAATCCGTTTCACCGCTGATCCGTTCGAGGTATTTCAAAAGATCGGATGCATCGATGCCGGCAGCTTCACGAATAAAAAGCTTGTTTCCATTCGATAGTATTTTTTCTCTGAAGAACATGGTTTGACGTTGATTCTCAGATGTCAGTATTTAATTCGCGCATACCACGATTCCCTTGCCGCTTCCTGTGCCCGGCCAAAGGTTGTGATATTTTTTTCCTTTAAAAGGGAAATAAGTTTCAAAAATACTTCAGCAGTAACGATGGCGTCGCCCAGTGCGGTGTGGCGTCCGAATATGGTGATACCCAGCCTGCGGGCAATGGATTCAAGATTATGCTGATCCTGGTTCGGATGAATAATGGCGGACAGCAGCAGCGTATCCAGAATCGGGTTTGTAAATTTTATGCCGGTACTTTTTTCTTTTAATTGCAGAAACCGCATATCGAAGGCGGCATTATGGGCAACAAGTACCGAGTTTTCCACATAATTATGGAATCGGGGCAGCACGCGGTCAATGGTCGGCTGACCCTCCAGCATGGCGGGATCGATTCCGGTAATCTGCCGTGATTGCGTTGAAATACGGCGCCGGGGATCGATCAACTGGTCGAAGGTTTCGTTGTACAGAATTTTCCCGTTCACAATGCGTACCGCACCGATGGAGATTATTTCGTCGCCATCGGACGGGTTGAGACCCGTGGTTTCGGTGTCAAAAACAACATAGGACAATTCCGCAAGATCGGCTGATTCCAGCTCCGGTTTCTGGTCCTGTCGATTGAACAGGTCGAAATCATAAAATTCCGGTCTGCTTTCCCGGCGTGCTTCGACTACCAGCTCGGTCTCCGGTTTTGTAACAGGCAGCAGCAGACTGAAATACGCCGTCTTGTTCTCCTCATCATAACGGCACCACAATTCGCTGCTGTGCCGTTCAATTACATCCTTTAAAGTAAGCGGACTGCCTTGCCCATCCATCACAAGTGCCTGGTTCTCCCATTTGCGCAGAATTTCGGTGTTGCATGGCGTGCCCTGCCAAAGCAGCTGCAATTTGGCAAATTTGGCATCAGGCTGAAATTGCAGTGTTACGGAATCAATGCCGAAATTCGCATGCAAATGATTCATAACAAAGGCCAATGCCTGCAAAATGGAATAACTGTCGATTTTCAACCAGATCGGTTCCGGTAGAAATCGGATATTTACTTTGACATCAAATTTAGATTCAAATCGTTTTTTTATGGCAACCAGCAGGTCGTCACTCTGAATGTCTTCCAGCGGCCACTGGCTTTTCAGATACCGGGAATAATCCTTTATGCTTTCATCGAGGAGATCTCCCAGTTTTACAGATTCTTCACGGATGATCCTTTTAAATTTTTTACGCCGCTCTTCTTCCATCCGCGGATACTCAAGAATTGTTTCAATGGCGGCACGGATACTCCCCAGGGAAGCGCGCATACCTTCGGTGAGTGATTGCAGAACGAGATCGCGGTGATTCTCAACCTCAACACGCCTGGTAATATCTTCGCAGGTCAGAATAAAACCGTTCAATTCGCCGGAATGATCAAGAACCGGTATCATCTGGAAACGGGCCAGCTGTCCCGCAGGCAAATGACTGACAAATGATGAAAGGGCATGCTTTTGTTTGTGCAGCCTCTGCTGCGCCTTTTCCAGAGCATGAATTATAAGATTGCGATCGATCAGACTGAAAATCGATCGGCCCAGCCCTATAAATGCTCCGTTACCATTAGACCGGCTGTTCGTGCCCGGCGGTGACAGAATTGAACGGGCCAGTTTGTTATACAGCAGTATCTGACCTTCGATGTTGCAGACCAGCACGCCCTGGGTCAACTCGGACATCAGCGCCGCCAGCCGGTTCTTTTCCTCTTCAATTTCCTTGTTGGCGTGACGGATCTTTCCTTTTATGTCGTCCTGTAATTGCTGATACTGATCGGCGAAAGAATTAATGATATTTGTCAGTTGCTGCGTTTCTTTTGAACCGGTCTGTTCGATGCGGTGTTTCGGGTTTACGGTGGATATAATGACCGTTTCTTCCACAAGCCTGCGCAGAGGATTGATATATTTCTGGAACAGTAGATGCAGACTATACCCGATCACCGCAATGACAAGAATAGTGGATAATACGGGAAATGCAACCCGTTTTTCCAGTAGCCGGCTGAAAAAGATGTATTCCTCGGCGGAAAGGGTGGCGAGAAATCCGGCGAGGCTGGTAGCGATGATTATAAAGACCACAATTACAACGACGAGAAAAAGCGGTCCGAAAGTCAGTTTAGATCTCAAGCCTCCTGCTCCAGCAAAGTTCGAATTTCCTGCACAAGATTTTTTGTGGAAAACGGCTTGGTGATGTATGCATCGGCGCCGAGAGCCAGACCTTTGGCTATTTCAACCTGACGCCCTTTGGCCGTCAGCAGAATTATTTTCAGATTCTTGAATTTGGGATTTTCTCTCAACTTCTGGCACACTTCGTAACCGTTAATCTCCGGCAGCATGATATCCAGCAGAATGAGATCCGGGTCGAAGGCTTCGACCTGTTCGAGTGCTTCTTTACCGTCCCTGGCCACCACAAAATCGTAGCCTTCCTGCTCCAGCAGGAATTCCAGAGTAACAACAATATTCGGCTCGTCATCAGCAATTACAATTTTGTACCCCATTTAATCACTCCGATTTTAATCCACCTCAATTGCGTTTCGAATATACAAATGTTTTTTATTGATTGCGATTTTGAATATCGGATCGGGCCATTGGCAAAACAAAGGAAAAAGTGGAACCCTCACCAACCGTGCTTTCGACCCAGATACGGCCACCCATGTGTTCGATCAGTTTCTGCGTGATGGGCAGGCCAAGGCCGGAACCGTGTGGTTTATCGGTTAAAGTATCGCCGGCCTGCCGGAATTTCTCAAAAATAACGGATTGTTGCCCGGGTTCGATTCCGGGACCGTTGTCGATGACATCAATGCGAACCTTGCTGTTGTTTTCGCATGTGGCCCGGATGGTTACCCGCCCGTTTTCCTTATCGCAGAATTTAAAGGCGTTGGATATCAGGTTGACCATGATCTGAATACTGCGGTCATAATCCGCGAATACGTCGGGCAAATCATCAGGGATTTCGTTGGTTACGTGAATACTGCGCCCGATATAAGATTGCCGGGTTGCCGACAGCGAGTCGGAAATCACATCGCGGAAGTTAATCGGTTGCAAATTGATATCCAGCTTGCCGGATTCGATTTTTCCGAGGTCCAGCACCTGGTTAATCAACCGGGTCAGTCGCTCACTTTCCCTTACAATGATACCGAGAAATTCCTGCTGTTTATATTCATCAATGCCCGGGTTGTCGTATAAAATCTCGGATGATGCCCTTATTGCCGTCAGCGGTGTTCGCAATTCATGGGTTACGGTCGAAATGAATTCATCCTTCAAACGATCCAGTTCCTGAAGCCGGTCATTGGCTTTGCGCAATTCCTCGGTGGCTGCTTCAAGTTCGCGCGATTTTTGTTCAAGTTCACGGCTATAGGCAATCGCCTGCGATGTTTCATCGAGAATATCCAGAACTTCATCGATGCGCAGGGGCTCTTCCTTCACCACCGAGGAGATCATAACCCGTGCCGAAGAAGCACCGATGGCACCCGACAAGACTTTTTCAACATGGGCCACAAGACCGGCATCGGCGCTGGACAATTGTTCGATATCAAGATGCATCCGTTGTGCATAGTTTTTCAACGTTTCATCAGCCCGGCGCGAGCCGAGAAACCGTGCCAGTAAAATCTGCAGGTCGGCGACGGTGGCGGTACCACGCCAGAAAGCTTCCGGTCCGCTTTGCTGCGGCCGGGAAAAAATATCTACAAATAGACTGGCCTGACTTTGCTCCAGACCGCTGCGATGCCCTTTTAATGAAAAGCCGATATAACAGCCCAAATTGGCAAGCATGCTCCAGAACATGGAATGAGTTATCTGGTTGTAACCGCTCAGGCCGAACAGTTCGAACGGCTTCAAAAATGTCAGACCGAAAGGACCGTTTTGAATAAAAGAATCGGACAGCCAGCCGGAGTGGGCATAGGTCGGCAGCAGCAGGGTGTAAAACCAGATAATGAACCCGGCGGTCAGGCCGGCAAAAGCGCCGTGCTTGGTGGCACCTTTCCAGTAAATCCCGCCGATAATCGCCGGGGTAAATTGCGCAACAGCGGCAAACGATACCAGACCAATGGAAACCAGCGGGTAGGATTCCCCGATGATCCTGAACGTCAGGTAACCCATCAGCAGAACGATGAAAATGGCGCTGCGACGAATGGTGAGCAGCAGGTTGCGCGGATTGATCTGCTCGCTGATGCGAAACAGATGAATACGTGTGAGAATCGGCATAACAAGGTCGTTACAGATCATCGTGCTCAGGGCAACGGTGGCGACGATGACCATTCCGGTTGCGGCCGATATGCCGCCGAGAAATACGAGAATCGCCAGCGAATGCTGTCCTTCGGCAAGGGGGATGGTCAGTACAAAGGTATCTGCATCCACGATGTTGTTCGGGAAATGCATCAATCCGCCGAATGCAATCGGCAGGACGAAAATGTTTATGGCCAGCAGATACAGAGGCAGCATCCAGATGGCCTTGTAAATATGATTTTCATCGGAATTTTCCACAACGGCTACCTGAAATTGACGCGGAAGAAACATAATGGCCATCATCGATAAAAAGATAAGCCAGGCCCAGTCCAGGTATTGAAGGCCGGAAGATTCAATGGTCAGCATTTTTGCCAGGGATTCGTTTTTTGCAGCAAGATCGAATACATGACCGAAACCGTTATAAACACCGTAGGTGATATACATGCCCACCAGCAGAAAGGCGAGCAGTTTCACAACCGATTCAAAAGCAATGGCGGCCACCAGTCCTTCATGCCGTTCACTGGCATCCAGGTGGCGGGTGCCGAACAGAATTGCGAATATTGCCATCAGCAGGGCCACGTAAAGGGCTGTATCATCCAGCAGTCGGTTATCGACAATCGCCGCGGGAGAAATGCTTGCCGGGTAGCGGATCAGGATATCGAAGGTGGTTGAAACGGCTTTCAGCTGAAGGGCGATGTAGGGGGTGACACCGATTACGGCGATTATGGTCACCAAGCCGCCGATAGCGGGACTTTTACCGTAACGTGAGGAAATGAAATCGGCAATGGAAGTGATACGGTGTGTTTTGGAAATACGGATAATCTTGCGCAGAATAATTCCCCACAGCGCAGCCATTAAAGTAGGACCAAGGTAAATGGGCAGGAACCCGACGCCGGCGCTGGCCGCGCGTCCGACACTTCCATAAAATGTCCAGGAGGTGCAGTACACCGCAAGCGACAGCGAATAGATATATGGATTACTGATCAGGCTTCTACCTTCATCAGCACGTTTGTCACCGTAATAAGCAATGGCAAACAACACGCCGATATAGGCGATGGCGATCAGCAGTATCAGATATTCAAAAAACATAGCCTTGCACCGGTATCAGGCATCCCCGGTATTTTTTTTCTGCCAGCCCTCGATAAATCGGGCATACAGGATGATTAAAAAGGTCCATACAGCGAACAAGTACACGAATAGTACCGGAATATTGAATAATTCATTGCGGTTGCTGAACAGTGAGAGGAAAGGGTAGTTGAAGAGCAGCAACCCGATGAAAAACAACAGAAAAAGCTTATGGTTTATTTGAGTCGTTATTTTTCGCATGGGATTTTTGAATAAGACTGACTATGTTGGCAATATAAATAAAACCATGTCTATTTTCAATTCACCGCGGTGCCGGATAATAAAAAAAGCGGCACCCTTACGGGGGAACCGCTTTTAATTTATCAGAAAGTATGTTCGGCGTTTATTTCAGCAGAACCATTTTCTTCACGCTGCTGAATTGCTCCGTTTCCATGCGATAGAGATATACACCACTGGCCAGATTGCCTGCCTCGAAGGTGACGCTGTGGTTGCCGGCCGGTGTTTCCGTATCCAGCAACGTGCGCACTTTTTGTCCCGCCAGATTGTAAATCTCGATTTTTACCCGCCCCGACTGCGGCAACCCGAAACGGATTGTGGTTTGCGGGTTGAAAGGGTTGGGGTAATTACCGTACAATTGTGTCGTTGTCGGAATTTCCCGTATATCCTTATCGTCCGGAAGTCCGGTGGTTGTCGAATTCAAAGTAAAATCGAGAATGGCGCTGCCGGCGGCTTCGACATCAAAATCTATTTCACGGGTTACACTGCCATAGCGGACTTTACTGGCATGAACCTGGTAGGCGCCGTGATCGAGTCCGTTCAGCATATAGGAACCGGAACCGTCGCTGAAAGCATAGGAAATGATATCCCCCATCGGGTTTCGAAGTGCCATCAATACACCGGATAGCGGATTTCCCTGTTCATCGCGCACAAGACCTGCCAGGCTGCCGGCACTGGAATCGGTTGAAATTGGTGTCAGTGCGGCATCAATGCCGGTCACAGCCCCGGCGGCAAAAACCGGTGTGGCCTGCTCCCACAACAGGACGTCATCATAGAATTCGGGTACATATCCGTTTGCGGCGAAAAGCAGGTAGTAATTGCCCCGTTGCAATGAACTTAAGCTGTAATTACCCTGAAAATCGCTGAAGGTAAAAACCAGTTCCCCCGTATGAGCATTCGAACCGATAACAAATGCATTACCGATCGCGCTGCCGTCCTCGCCGGTGATCGTGCCGCTGATGGAATTGTCGGAAACAATCGGGTCCAGTGTAAAATTAATATCCGTCAGTACTGTATCGCTTGTCAGTACAATCGGGTCGGCAAGAAAATGGCTCGGTTTTTCCTCCCAGAATTCGGGATGAAATCCCGGTTTGCGTGCAGAAACGATGAACTCGAGAAAAGGTACCGGTACAAAGAAATTGACCGTTAATTCGTAATACCCGTTCTGGTCGGTGAACACCTCGAAAACCATCGGCTCGACATTGGCCCAGGGCATCCAGCGGCTTTCGAAGATTACGCGGGCGTTTTCCAGGGCAATCCCGTCGGACGTTACCGTTCCGCTTATGGAAAATTGCCCGACGCCCCCCTGTCCCGGAATGCCGAAATCTATGCCGGCAGTGGTGTCGTTGACAACCACTTCAACCGGAGTCGCGTCGGCAAGGTTGTGTACGTCGTCATAGAATTCCTGGTAGATGAACAGGCTGTCGGCCCGTGTAACAAGACAGGATACATAATAGGTACCCGGCGGTAAAGAGGCTTCATAACGGCCGTCGGGACCGGTATAGGCCGTATGCTGGAAACAGAAACCGTCCGTACCAAGAAACTCGATGACGGCATTGGTTACCGGCAAACCGGTTTCGTCAAATACTACGGTACCGGTTATCAGACCTCTTTCGAGCGGTGGTTCGGGGCGCAGGTAAAAGTCGCGAAAATTTTCCGGCGCGAAAAGCGGAACATGGTGATATATTCTGGGCTGGTAACCGGACGCCGTACAAACTGCGGTGTAAACTCCTGGCAGCATATTTTCGATGCGGTAGTGACCGTCCGGTCCGTTGCTTGTCCGGTAAACAATCGAATCGCCGTTATCGGAATACCTGAAAAAGGTTATTTCAGCCGGATAAACAATGCCGCTGTCGATAAAACTGTTTGTGCGGTAAACCATTCCCGACACATTTACATAGTCGGTGGGCTGCTGTTCCATTAATATTTCGATACCGCTGATATTGCTGTTTTCTTCTACAAACAGCGTTTGCGAATAAATATATGGTATATATCCGAAAGCATGGGCGCTTAAAATATACGGTCCCGGTAAAATATTCTGAAAGTTCCAATCACCCAGTGAATCGGAGAATGTATGGTAGGTATTTTCCATCGGCGGCAATGTTAGTCCGGTCAGCGTAATTTTCGCATGAAAAATCGGTAAAAGTGTTCCGGCATCTGCTACGGTTCCGCTCACACTGTTGTCAACCGGTCCGCCGGTTATCATCTCGAAATTAAGATAATTAACACTGTCGATTAACGCCTGGTTGAACAGATGTATGGTACGGTAGCCGTCTGCGGCGCAAATTACATGGTAAATGCCGGCCGGCAGCTCGATGCTGTATGAACCGTCGGGATTATTGTCGACCTCATAAACGATGTCGTAGTTGGGCGGTTGCGGTAGAAAGGTCAGGTGGGCGGGGTGTACCGCCTGATTGCTACTATCCTTTGTGACGCTTCCGACAACCGAAACAATATTGCCCGGTATATCATACTGTGTCAGAATGATCTCGATATTATCAACTATATCGCCATCCTCAAGCACAAGGGTATCAACAATTCCCGAAGGCAGATGATCCGGGGCTGAAGCCATAAGAAAATAGGTTCCCGGCACCAGGTTGGTTATCTCGAAATAACCGGAGGAATCGGTTATCGCCGAATAATGATTCGGTGGTGCATTGGCCATTACGTTTGCACCTGCGAGTGGTACAAAAGCAGGCAACATGGGGGGCTGACTGTAAACATGTCCGCTTATGGTTGCGCCGCCGGTTGTATTCAGCGGTGTAAGGGCAAAATCTACAGTCACGGTTGGGTGCATAGCGTTGATCATTGCCCCGTGCATGGCTGAAGTCCGGTAACCGCCTGCATTACTCCAAACGGCATAGTATCCGTTGGGCAGGTTATCGATAAGGTATTCGCCGACGGCATTCGTCACCGCAGAATAAATGATCGAATCACCGGTTGTCGGATCGTAGCCGAGGGCGTTAACGGATGCCTGTTCCAGTGGTACGTTATTCAGTGCATCGGTGACGGTTCCCTGTATCTGACCGGCGGAAGCCGTTACACTGAGAAGTATTAATAAAATCATTAAAAAGGAAAGATGGTAAAATCTTCGCATGGCAGTCTCCTGAGTTTGAAATGGTAATTCCCATTCCACACCGTACAATTTAAATGCCAGAAAAAAGATCGCAAGTAAAAAATGACAAATTCATCCGTGAAAGAACACGGAGACCGAAAAATCACGGAAAATACGGTTCCGGAATGAAAAATATTCTTCGGACCTGCCGGATTTATACTTCCCGAATACCACACGGCTGATCACCGGCTGAAAAAACCACGAATATTTTTCGTAGTAACGAATTATTTGCAGGGTTTATCTTTAAGATTTCAGCTGGCTTAAATGTGAAACGGTTTGTCCGGTTAAAACTCGAATTGCAGCGTTATTTGCGGAGCCGGACCGGGCCGGATTGACAGGGGAACAAAATAGTCGTACTGCGCCCAGGCCCAGAAAACAGCAAAAACACCCAGGGCGGCGTTACGTAGCTGATACGAACGGTTATAAGCTTCGTACTTGTCTGCAATCAGCTTTTTATCCGTTTCATTAAGATACCGCTTCTCTTTATCGGCACAGTCGATGGCGCTGTAAATTCCGACTCCAAGTGAAGTCATACTACCGGCCAGCATTAACCAGCCCCTGGTTTGTTCACCGCGCTGCAATTGTCCGTAACCGGGCAGCAGCAATCCGGTCAGGGAAAGCGAAACGCGCTGTTTAACGCGTACCGTATCGTAACGAATGATTTGTCGCGGAGGCTGTTTGAAGCGATCGCGCAGGGTATTGAAAACGGCGACAATCTTCGGCGAATTTTCTATGGGATTCATGCGGTAACCGGGATTCAATTTCAGGATATCTGAAAAATCGCGCAGGGCTGCATCCATTTGGTTCAGATTATAGTGGGCGATGCCTTTTAAACGCAGCACTTCGATTCTGGTCGTCGTATCCTGAATGCCGCCGGAAAGCAGTGACTCTGCCAGGGAAATAACCCGCAGATGCTCAAAACGACGTGCCGCTTCGCGCAAGGCACCGGTTAAATCGGAGTTTTGCCGGGCCGGTACCGGCAGACAGTAAAGCAGAAGCAGCAACAGGATGGCGCGCATGTATCTACCTCAGTAGCAATAATTTTTTGCTCAACTGTGCTGAAGAAGTTGTGAGCCGGTAAACATACATTCCGCTTGGTGCAGCGATACCGTTGTCATCCCGGCCGTCCCACCAGACCGTTCGGCTTCCCGCTGGAAGCCGGCCGCTTGCCAGAGTACGAATCAGTTTTCCCTGCAGGGTATATATTCGCAATAAAACCCTGTCATTTTCCGGCAGGCTGAAACGGATTTTTGTGATACCGTTAAACGGATTGGGATAGTTTTGCTGCAACTCAGGTTTTTTCGGTACCTGGGGTTCGGTCCCGGTGATACCCGAAACTATATCCAGTTTTTCGACGAAAGGAACTGTCTGCCCGAAACGGCTGCGTCCGCCGAAAACATATATCGCACCGTCAAACAGAATTGCCGTATGGTCGAAGCGTTGATAGTGCAGGGGATGTGACATGTTACTTTGTCCGGTCGGCAGATCGAATGTTTCGGTAGTTCGCAGAGCGTCGCTTAATTCGTTATAGCCCCCGGTGATGTAGATCTGTTGTCCGGCCAGAACCGCCTGACCTCCTGCCCGTACCCCCATCAGGTTGCCTATCAGTTCGAGGGTGCGGTTGCCGGCGTTGAAGCGGTAAACCTCATTGCTGAGACCGAAGAATACTCCTCCCAGCAGATAGATGTCGTTTCCGTCGCGTACGGACATTTGCTGGTATGGCACATTGGCGGTGTAGCTGGCCGATTCGGTGAAAGTTACCGTGGATGTGGGGATGTTGTATTCGATGATATACGGAAAAATAAGGCTGTCACTGTTAATCACCGGAGACGCGAATCCTCCGAACAGAAAAAGGTTGTCGCCGATAATATGCCCGCGGGGGTAGACTCTGCCGAAGTTGAAATCGAAATTGTGTACCTGGGTGAAACCGGGGATGTTGGAATGAATATTCCACTTTTCGATACTGAATACATAAAACTGGCTGGTCCATACACCACCGGCCATGAAAATTTCGCTGTCACCGAAACGGTCGGCAACAAAACCCATGCGTCCGGTCACCATCTCAGCCTGAACGCTCCAGGTATTTGTGGCCGGGTCGTAAGCCTGTATCAGGTTCAGCGGCATTTCCAGCGAATCGCTGACGCCGCCTATAATGTAGATCAGAGAATCCCCGGCCACCGCCTGAGCGCCGCTGACCGGAACAGGCATTTCACCAACAACCTGCCAGTGTTGCTGGGCGCCGGCGGTAAACAGTAAAATGAATACTAAAAATATGATGTATTTTCCCGACATTTACTCTTCTTCTATATATTACTCATTACCCATGATGCAATTACCATACCAACGAACTCCCAGTCCCGTCAGAACTGTTTAACGACCGGAGCAAAAACATTACCGGTTTTCAGTCAACAGATCTATCATCAGCTGCAATGTATCATTGCGGGCGATTTCAAAGGGGTGCGAAATTTCTTCGAATCCGGGATTGCGAACCTGCAACAGATGTTTTCCCGGCAGCAACCGAAACGGGCCGGGAAACGGCGACTGTCCCATGGCCTTGCCGTCAATGATCACTTCTCCCCAGGGATACACCTGGCAGTCAAGATAAGCGAACAAGGTATCCAATGCCACCCTTTTTACCAGTGTTTGTCCTCCGGTGACGTGCAGCGGAATGGTCACCGGCGGATAATCGGGATGATACAGCAGCAAATTATGAAGGCCTGCGTCCAGCCGCACGGGGTCGGAGAACGGTGTTCGTCCCAGCAGACTGTCTCCTTTGCGCACCTCCGTTGCAGGATTTGTATCCAATAAGAGCAGCCCTTGTTCCGTGGTGTTTTTCAACATGGTACCCATCGGTTGCGGCATGAGCGTTTCGTCCCTTTGCTTATCGGCTTCAGGTTCAATTTCAACCGGCTGAACAGACGGGTTTTCCGCAGACTCATTGTGCGGCGAATTGGGTTGCAATTGCAGTTTCGGTTCAGGTATGGAATCCCCGGTCTGTGGAATTTCCAATGAATAGTTGTCGCCGACATCAGTGGGCAGCAACCAGATCAGGATCAACAAAAATGCCGCGGTTACGGCAAAAACCAACCTGTTGTGCCCGGTGGTTTTCTTTTCGACCCTGCTTCCCTGACCGCCCAGTTGCTGTGCGACATCGTTTGCGGTGGGACGCCCCGCCGGATCGCGCTGCAGCAGCTTTGGAATCAGCGTGTTGAACGGCGGCGGTAGAGCGCTGCACTGTTTTATTACCGCTGCCTCATTCACATTCTGCACGGCGTTAATGGTTTGCCCGACATCACCGCCCAGGAACGGGTTCTCGCCGGACAGCATTTCCAGCAGTACAGTACCCAGCGAAAACAGATCGCTGGCAGGTGAGAGTGACGCCCCACGAATCTGCTCGGGTGACATATAGGCCGGCGTACCGACGATACTACTTTTACCGGTCAGACCCGATTCGTCGTTTACCAGCGCCAGACCGAAATCGGCAATTTTTACGTGACCCGTTTCGCCGATAAGAATATTTTCAGGTTTGATATCCCGGTGGATGACGCCTTTCGCGTGGGCGGCCGCCAGCGCCTCCGACAGTTGCCGGGCGATGTAAAAAAGCTTTTCCGGTACGGGGTTATTGGCGGATTGCCACCGTCGTAAATGTTGAGACGGAAAATATTCAAAGGAAATGTAAAACTGATCGCCTTCGCTGCCAAAATCATACACGGCAATTATATGGGGATGTTCGATCCCGGCAAGAATTCGCGCTTCACGTTGAAAGCGTTTCAGCATACTCGTATCGGGAAGGTTGCTGGTGTTCAGTGTTTTTAAAATAATCTTTTTTTCCAGAAACAGGTGCCGGGCCAGATAAACGGCTGCATGTTCATCCTGCTTGTAACATTCGAGAATTTCGAATTTACCGAAAAGTACTTTATCTGCTTTTTTTTGTTTTAAGTTTTCAGCCATTGCATTCAAATATTGTAATATTCATGCCGATTGCATCTGTTGATCAGCAGCGGTGCAGCCGGATTAACCATCGAACAGCGATTTACCCATCCGAAGTCCCAATCCCCATTTCCTAATTACTCTTCCTCCATTTCTTTCAACTTCAGTTGAACCCATCGCACCGAAACCCCCAGCGATTCGGCAGCGCGGGTGCGGTTGCCGTTGAATTCCTCCAGCCGTTTTTTCAGCAGTTTCATTTCGAAATCCTTTAACGTACCACCGTGGTGTTCACTGTCTTTCTCATTTTCAAAAATTATGTGCTCTTCATTAATATGCCCGCTGCCCGAAAGGATGAGGGCCCGTTGCAGCACATTTTCCAGCTGGCGTACGTTGCCCGGCCAATGCCAGGATTCCAGTTTGCGCAGGGCCGCGGCGCTGACGGTCACTTTTTTTCCGGCCAGGCGATCGATAAAATGTCGCGTCAGCAGGGCGATATCCGAACGGCGTTCGCGCAAAGGGGGCAACCGTAAGGGAAATACATTCAGGCGGTAAAACAGATCTTCACGGAATTTCCCTTCCTTCACAAGGGCGTCCAGATTTCGGTTGGTGGCGGCGATGATGCGAACATTTACTTTTTTTACCTGTGTGTCTCCGAGCCGCATAATTTCGCCGCTCTGTAAAACACGTAACAATTTGGCCTGCAGTGCGGGCGATATATCGGCAATCTCGTCCAGAAAAAAGGTGCCGCTGTGGGCTACTTCGAACAAGCCTTTTTTATCGGATGCGGCGCCGGTGAAGGCCCCCTTGCGATAGCCGAATAATTCACTTTCCAGCCGGGTGTCGGGAATGGAACCGCAGAATTGAGCCAGGAAGGGACCGTTTTTACGCCGGCTCAAACGGTGAACCGCCTGGGCGGCGAGGTCCTTTCCCGTCCCGCTTTCACCACTGATCAGCACGGTGGCGTCGGTCTCTGCTACACGGCGGATCAGTTGATACAATTGTTGCATGGCGGCGCTTTCTCCGATCATTTCCGGAATGGGTGTTTCGCTTTCGAGCCGTTTTTGCAACAGGCGGTTTTCATCCTCAAGCTGCTCGAGTCGCTGCAGCCGTTCACGGGCCAGCGATACCAGATTGGCAAAGAACTCGAGGAAAGTCAGGTTCTCATCACTGAAGGCGTTGCGGTTGGTTTCGCTTACGACCAGAATTACGCCCCAGAGATCATCGCCGGTGCGTAACGGTACACCGATTACCGAACGAATGCGGTGGATTTGTATACTTTCATATTGCGACACGGACGGATCGACACTGGCGTCGTGATAGAGCAGCGGGCGGTTTTCTTTCACTACTTTGCTCAGCAGGCCGGACGAAAAGGCGGCCAGGTTTTGCAGGCTGTCTTTCTGTACGTTGCGTGCCGTGATAATATCAAATTTATTACCGGCCGAATCGTAGGCGGCGACGACCCCGCGTTCCGCCTGCAGGGTTTCGATGATCATATCCAGCGCCTGAGCAAGCAGGTCCTGCTGGTAACTGGCGCTGTTCAGCATCCGGCTGATGCGGTACAGGGCATTCAACTGTTCCGGCTGTATGTGTGCAATATTTTTAAGCTGGTCGCTGCTCATGTGCCGCTCTCAGATTTGAACAATAAATGACGCGGTTTTGGAACGGGTACGGTTGCCATATTCGTCAATCGCCCAGAGGACCCAGAAAAATTGATCGGTCTGGTTTGTCGGAATGGGTTGCCCGGGCGTGACACTGGTGGTGTCACTGGGAATCGGTTCGAGACTCCACACCAGTTGCGGATCGATTTCACGGGTGAATACTTCGATCCGGAAATGTAAACGGAATCCGGGTGTAAAGCTTTTCCAGCGGAATTCGGGTTGTGATCCGGTAACGGCGTCGTTTACCGGAAACTCAAGGTCCACTTCTTCAGTGATGATGCGCTGCAGATTCGACAGGGGTAATTCGAAGAAATGATTGAATTTGTCAGTAACCTGCAGCAGGAACGGTTTTCCGATCAGGGCGGCCAGGTTGGCCAATCCGAAATCGGAAGGGTTCAGTGAAATTTCATACAGACCGCTATTCGGATTAAAGGTCAGGTATTTTCTCAGCCTCGGACTGGAAAGGAAAACATGAACGGAATCGACGTCGTTGTCTGCATCGGTCAGGCCGGCCTGAATGCCCAGCCTTTGCTGCTGCAGATCGGGGTAACGGTTAATGGTAACGGAATAAACAGCGGCGGTATCCACAATAGGGACCTGATTCAGAAAAAAGGTAACCGATTCACGCCTGCCGTTCCAGTGCACAAAAACCGAATCGCTGATATAACCGTCCCGTTTGCATCTCAGCCAGCCGTTTTTTTGACCGATCGTTTCGATATCAAATTTACCGGAAGCATCCGTTAAAAGTAGCTGTCCGTCCGGCAGCCAGTTGAGTTCCGCCGAGGCCAGCGGGCGGCGGGGAAGGCTGAGCGTTTGTACGCTGCCGCTGAGATAGTGGTAGTTGTTGTCCGGGTTGCCCGGGTCCAGCGGGTTGTTGCGCGGCGCATCGCAGGCGGTGAAAACGGTCAGCATGAGTACCGTACACACTGATTTGAGAAACGATAAATTTGTTTTTCGGATTTGTCCGGACATGTTATCAGAGCTTGATTTAACAATTGAAATTATATTACGATGAAATCGTTTTTTTGTCAAAAGTTATTGGAGAGAAAACGATACCATCGTAGTTTGCGATGGTATCGGTGTGATTTAGGAATTATTTTATAAGCAGCATTTTCCGTTCGGCGATTCTATCCCCCGCCCGGAGACGATAAAGGTAAACTCCGGACGAAAGGGACGCACCATCAAAAGAAACACGGTGTCTCCCCGCCGATTGAAATCCCTCTGCCAATACCCGGACCTTTTGACCAAGACTGTTGAAAACTTCCAGCGAAACAGTTGCCGCGTCGGGCAGCGTGTACACAATTCCGGTTCGCGGGTTGAACGGGTTGGGGTAGTTCTGTTCAAGTGAAAATTCCCGGGGAATAACACTTTCATCGCCATCGACAGCGCTGACACCCTGTGGTACAATCTCTTCGACCGTGGCAACCGCCTGGGATACGGAATCGATGCCGCCCACCGTGTACAAACCGCCAAGGTATTCCGCGGTGGCCATCCAGTGCCGTTTTGAACTTAATTTCAAACTGTCAAGCGACCAGCTGTTCTGCGTTACATCATAAACCAGAATACTTCTGTAGGTCGCACCTGTGCTGCCGCTCAGGTTTCCTCCGATGCAGTAAATCAGGTTGTTGATGATTCCGAAGGCGCAGGCGCCTACCTGGTATGGCGATCCGGCTAATTGTGTCCAGGTATCGTTTGCAGGATTGTAGCGGAAAAATGTGGAATCATCGTATCCGATAATATAGAATTCATCCTGGTACTTAATGGAACTCAGATCCCAGGTGCCGGTTTTTATATTCGGAGTTTTTTCCGTCCAGGAATCATTGGCAATGTAGTATTCATGAGTTTTCCCGTCCGATGAAAAAATATAAATATTGCCACCAGAGTATTCGGAAGTTACGCCCCAGGTCTGGGAAATGGGACCGGAAGTGAGATAGGTGAAACTTCCGGTAAGCAGATTGTATTTGCGAATTGCGCCGCTGGAAGACGGCCATCCGTTCAACAGGTAAACATCCGTACCCACGCGCACCGATTCCAGGTCCCATACATTGTTATCCGGTATCGTATCAATCAGCGTCCAGCTGAACCCGTCAAACCGGTAAACATAGGGATAAAGAACGGTACCGGACCAGTTGTTGCTGCCGCCGAAAAAATATATCTGGTCATTGTATACTTCTGCGGTGCCGGCGCCCATGGGAACAGGCAGATCGGGCAGTTCCTGGGCAAAACCAGCCGAACAGCAGACGATAAGAAAGAACAAAACTTTCTTTTTCATTTTTCCTCCCGTATTTTGATTTTTCCGTTAAAGCAAATCCTATTTTATCCACAACATTTTCCGCTTGGCGGTATTGTGTCCCGCCCGTATTCTGATAATATAAATTCCCGATGCATATCGGCCGGCGTCAAATTCCACCCGATACTGTCCTGCCGCCTGATTCTTATTCACCAGCGTTTGCAGATGTTGACCGAGATTATTGAAAATATCCAGTTTGACAAGAGCTGCATCGGGCAAATCATATTTGATAACAGTGACCGGGTTGAACGGATTGGGATAATTCGGATGTAGAGAAAATACTGCAGGGATATCCTGTTCGGAACCGTCAATACCGGTGACACCGTTACCGACTTCGATTATAAAATGCCGTATGCTTTCCGAAGCGCTAAAGATATAACTTGTCTGCTGTTTCATATCGATCAATTGATCGGTATCAATGTCCGTCAGCATAAATTCATGGTCCATGGCGGACAGCTCTCCCCATTCAAGGCGGCTGGTACCGTCGGCGTTCACTTCAAAATACCAGGTTTTTGATTGACCCGGTTCGATTAATGAACGGATGTCATTGTTGTATCTTCCACCGAACACACCGCCCCATTCGGGATGGGGAAAATAAAGTTGACTTTGATTTCCTGTCGGATCGCCGGGCGGCTCGGGGCTGTCCCATGCCGGATCGAAGGCATCTGTGGCCTGGCTGCTCACTCCGAAGGAAGAAATGATATCCGAACTGCTCTCACCGATCAGGTCGAT
>JAJRVZ010000024.1 GCA_024277055.1 Calditrichota bacterium | reverse complement strand
CGAGGAGGATTTTTCCTACCGCGTTAATTACCGGCAGCGGGATGAGTTCACCGATACTTTCAAGAAACTGAACCGGGCGTTCGAAAAAGTTGGATTTTTGAAAGAGGGATACAAAAAAGCGGAAAAGAGAATTTCATCGCTGCTGCAGGCCGTAAATGAAGCCGTGGTCATGCTGGATGTGGATAAACAGGTGACTTCCTACAATGAAGCTGCGGTACGGTTGTTTCGTGCAGGAGAGGAAGAATTTGAAACCTGGTTTGCACAGATCATTTCAGGAAATGTAGAACTGAACCAACTGCTGGGCCGCTGCCTGAAAGCGGAGAAGAAGTGCAGGAACAATCCATGCTGATCTACTTCCCGGATAACAGCGATAAATTACTTAAACTGAATATTCAGCTGATGAGGGAAGACGAGTCTGTAACCGGGCTTTTCATTTCATTCAAGGATATGGAACTGTTGAGCGAGCTGGAAAATAATTTACTGCGTTCAATGAAATTCGGGGTGATCACCAACCTTGCTTCCTCCATCAGTCATGAAATAAAAAATCCGCTCAGTGCACTGGCGCTGCATGCCGAGATACTGGATAACAGAATCCGGAAAATTGCAATGGATGACAAGGAAAAAGTGATAAAAAGTCTCGATACGCTGCAGAACGAAGTCCGGCGTTTAAATCGTATCATTCAGCAGTTTCTTTCCCTGGCACGGCCAACGCGACTGGAGTTGCAAATTATCGATCTGAATAAGGTGGTGCAGGATGTAGTGGAACTGATCCACCAGCAGGCACAGGAACAGAAGGTTACCGTTACGGTATCATTGGCGGATAAAATTGAAAAGGTTTACGGGGATGAAGACCAGCTCAAGCAGGTTTTGCTTAATATTTTACTGAATGCCTTTGCGGCGATCGAAGGAGAAGGGAAAATTTATATCCGCACACGTATGGAAAGGAACCGCGTATTTATCGATGTTCGTGATACAGGCAAGGGAATTGACAAATCAATACAGAATAAAATATTTGATCTGTATTTTACGACCAAAAAAGACGGCGGCGGTATCGGCCTGGCTATTTGTAAGAATATCATTGAAATGCATGAGGGCCGGCTGGAATTTGACAGCGTGATAAACAAAGGTACTATTTTTACTATTGAATTACCTACCAAAGATCAGGCCACGCGGACCGGTTTACCCGCATTAAAGGCAAGGAAAAAATAGTTTCAAATATTTGGAACTTTTGGGTGCGAAAGGTGGTATCATTGACTGTAGTTGCCTCCAATAGGAATAAGGGCAAAGGTACTCCTCTTAAACCCTCCCAAAAAGATTTAGCCTTTGCCCTTGTTTTTTTATTGAATCTCATAACCCTTATATAGATTTGAATATATTCGCAGGTATGCTTACCTTTATATCTTCAAAAAATCGTACATGCAGAATTTGGGAGGACAAATTATGCGATCCGTTTTGCTGTTATCTCTGCTGTTTGCATTGCTGATTCAAACCGGCTGTAACAAGGATACCGAAATTAATTCACTTCTTGAAAAGCATGCCAACGCCTATAAAAATACGTTGTTCAGGGTCCGTCCGGTTACGGCAACGGTGTTGGGCTTTCACAGGTATGATTCGTTTCTTCCGAATGTTTCTGCGGACAGTATGGAAGCATTTTCCCGCTGGATGAAAATTCTGGATCAGAAATTATCAAAAATCAATAAAAAAACTTTGCCTCCCCATGAAGTTATTGATCTGAATCTGCTGCAACTGGAATTGGACCGGCAGATTTTTGAGATCGACTCGCTGCAATCCTGGCGTCATGATCCGTTGTATTATGTGAATATCCTTGGTTCGGCCTTTCACTATTTAATGGCCCGAGATTTTGCTCCCAAACAGGAACGGATGATGAGCGCCATGAATCGTCTCGATGCCGTTCCGGGCTTTCTGAAGCAAGCCATGGAAAACTTATCCGATGTACCGCGTATTCATACGGAAACGGCAATTCTACAGATCAAGGGTGTTCGAAACCTGATCATGGATGAACTGTCGACTTCGGACGGAATCCACAGTTCCATTGAAAATGCATTCGCTATTTCGGTAAAACGCGCAGACTCCGCTCTTGCTGAATTCGAGAAATGGATGTCCGACGAGTTACTTCCGGCGGCAACGGATAACTTCAGGCTGGGTGAAAGCCTTTTCCAGAAAAAACTCAACCTTACCCTGGAACTGCCCCAAAACTATAAGAGAACAACATTGTTGAAAGAGGCAGAACAGAATCTGGCGTGGATAACCGACGATATGTTCACGATTGCCCGGCCTTTGTATGAACGGCGCAAAAAAACCAGGATCAAAGAAGGTGATATCACACCGGAATTGAAACACACGGTTATAAAATATGTTCTGGACGATATGGCCGAAAAGCATCCGACTGCGGATGAGCTGCTGTCTACCTGTCAGGATTATTTGCAACAGGCAACGGATTTTGTATTGAAAAAGGATCTGGTTGATTTACCCGAAGACCCGCTTGAAATAATTGAAGTGCCGGAATTTATGCGTGGTGTGGCCGTTGCCTACTGCGATGCTCCCGGTCCTTTCGATAAAGGGCTGAAAACTTTTTATATGATTTCACCCATACCTGAATCCTGGAGTCTGGAACAGGCCGAATCGTTTCTGAAAGAATACAACAATTACCAGTTACAGGACCTGACCATTCACGAGGCCATGCCGGGACACTACGTGCAGTTGACCCATCCGGTTGATTATTCTTCCACCGTGCGCGATTTGTGCCAGAGCGGTCCCTATATTGAAGGATGGGCGGTTTATGCTGAGCAGATGATGGTTGATGAAGGGTACGGCGGCGCCGATAATACGCTGCTCAAACTGGCGCAGAAAAAAATGCTGTTGCGGGTCATCATTAACGCCATAATCGATCAGAAAATACATGCCGAAGGAATGACAAAAGGAGAGGCCATCGATTTGATGGTCAACAGCGGTTTTCAGGAATTGAGCGAGGCCGAGGGAAAATGGAAAAGAGCCTGCCTGACATCGGCACAGCTGAGCACGTATTTTTACGGGTTCAAGGAAATGATGAGTCTGAGGAAATTATATAAAGACCGCCATAAAGACGATTTCGATTTGAAATCTTTTCATGAAAAAGTTCTTTCGGCCGGCGCAATTCCGATGGCTTATTTGAAGCAGGTTATTCTTCGCGAAATCAGGGATTAAAGGTGCCGGCGGAAGTATTCCATATCCATGTTCATAACGCGCATGATCAGGCGATAAACCGCGCCATAGAATGGCTGAAAAATGACGGCGTGATTGTTTATCCGACCGATACCATTTACGGTCTGGGGACCTCGCTGCACAGCAAACAGGCGGTGGAACGGGTTTACCGGATAAAAAAAATTGCCAGTAACAAATTACTCAGTTTTATCTGTTCGGACCTGAAACAGGTTTCACAATATGCTTATATGTCCAACCATGCCCATAAAATAATGCGTCGCTGCCTGCCCGGCGCATTTACATTCGTACTACCCGCCACCCGCCTGGTACCGAAAATCATGTTCCGAAAACGGCGTACCGTAGGCATTCGAATTCCCGACAGTCCCCTGTGTACGCGCATTGTTGAAAAACTGGGACACCCGATTCTGAGCACCAGTGTTCCGGCCGGGGCGGATGAGTTTTTGAATGATCCCTTCCAAATCGAACAGCAACTGGGCAATGACGTTGATTTTATCCTCGATGCGGGAGTGCTTGTTTCCGAGCCTTCAACCATCGTGGATTTAACGGAGGATGAGATCAGAATCGTGAGAGAAGGTGCCGGCGATCCGGCACTGGTATATTAGCACCCGCAATTATTTTAAACGAAGGTCAGAATTTTTCCACTTCCACACGCGCGTCGTTGTAACAGGCGGCGCCGCCCACAACCTGCACATGGTCCGGGCACAGGGCGTTGGCCGTCCAGCCGTTTTCTGCGGATTTTCTCCAGGCGCCCTTGGGCATGGAAACCACACCGGGACGCACAGCGGCAGAAACGCGAAGCGTGCAGATCACTTCGCCGAATTGATTATACGTGCGAACCCTTTCTCCGTCTGCGACATGGCGGCGGGCGGCATCTTCAGGATGCATGGTTACCTGCAATTCGGAAAGATTGAATTCGCCGAAGGTACTGGAAATAAGCCGCGAACTGGATGGGGTAATCAGCACCAGGGGATATTGATCGCTTTCCTGAGCGAAATGGCGGTAGGGTTGGCTGCCCAGCTGCGGCGGACATAAATCAATTTTACCGTCGGCGGTTTGTGGAAATACCGTTTTGAATTGTACCGGGGTATTTTTTTCGAAACGAACCTGAATATGTCCGCTGTCCGTCTCCAGCAGCGTTCCTTCTCCGGTTTCAAGATTTTCTGCGACCTGTTTCATCAATGTTTGCGTGTCCGTTTGAAAAGCGGGATCCTTAAAACCCATCGTCTTCGCCAGACGGGCAAACATCTGTTCATTGGGCAATGCTTCCCCCGCAGCCGATAATACGGGCCTGAGCCTGCCGATGAAATAATTCCCGTAGGATCGTCGTAAATCCCGGTATTCCAGAAACGTCGTGGCCGGCAGAATGATATCGGCAAACCGGGCGGTGTCGGTCATGACCTGCTCGTGCACAACGGTGAACAAATCTTCACGTTTCAGGCCTTCGACAACCAGCGACTGGTTGGGCACGGTTGCAACAGGATTGCAATTGTACACGAATAAAGCCTTCAGCGGCGGGTTCAGATCGGTTGTCAACAGCTGGCCCAATCGGCTCATATTCAGTTGCCGCGTGTTCCGGTTCGGATATCCGAGAATTTTTTCCTTTTGCAGTTTAACGGCGCCGCTGCTGCTCATGGTGTAACCGCCGCCGGGCAAACCGAATTTTCCCAGCAATGCCGGCATGGCCAGAATGGCGGCGATTGCCTGTCCGCCGTTGCGGTTGCGTTCGACACCCCAGCCGCAGCGCAGCAGGGCTGGGGAAGAAGCCGCAAAGCGCTCGGCCAGTTGCCGGATCGGCGCTGTATCAACGCCGGCAACTCGAGCTGCTTTTTCGACAGTCCATTCTTCGGCCGCTGCAAGTATTTTTTCGCTGTTTTTTGCATGCGCGGAAAGGAAAGCATCGTCCAGCATGTCGTTTTGCCGCCAGTAATGAATCATGCTCAGAGCCAGCGGCAGGTCGGCTCCCGGCAGCACGGGCAGGTGCAGATCGATTTCCTTTTCAGAAAAGTTGTTACGGGGATCAATGACGGCGATGAAAGCGCCGTTCTGTTTTGCCTTTTTCAGGAAGGGCACCAGGTGAATGTTGGAAGCCTTTGGGTTGGCGCCCCAGATAAGAATGAAATTTGCCAGCGGATAATCCTCAAATGCCACGCCCGGCATTTTGCCGTACATGCCGGCGGCAACCAGGGTCGTCGGTACGGCGCATACGGTTTTCTGCAGTTGTGAAGCGCCGAGCCGGGTGAAATACAGGTCATCCAGAAAATCATCTCCGAGAAAACCGTTGGAACCGCCGTAATGAAAGGGCAGGATGGCTTCCCCTCCCCAATCCGCCTTTATCCGCCGAAAACGGTCGGTAATCTCGGAAAGGGCTTCTTCCCAGCTGATGCGTTCAAACCGGCCGCTGCCTTTGACGCCGCTGCGGCGCAGGGGATATAAAATGCGATCAGGATGGTATTGGCGTTTGGCAAAATCGCGTACTTTACCGCAGATAAACCCGGCGGTGACAGGATTTTCGAATGAGCCGTTCAGACTTATCAGCGTACCGTTATCGACAACCGCTTCGACAGCGCAGGTGTCGGGGCAGTCCATGGGACACGCGGAATGAATTACCTGTGACATAAATTCCTCCGAAAAAAACAATATAACCAAAACAGGGCGAAAAATCTTTCCCGAATGGACGCAAAACGGTGTGTTCCTGAATAATACCGGCGAAGTTGGTGTGAAGAACTTGAAGGAAAAATCGTATTTGAGTTGCTCGTGGTTAATTGCTTTTTGAATTTACCTGAAATAGTAACCCCGTTCTTCCTTACTCTTCACTCATCACTTTCATCATATAAAATGTTATTTCTCGCAGGCAAAAATGAAGTTGAATAATATCTCATTTTATTCTAAAATACGGTAAAGATAAAATTGAATTTGCGGTTTGCGGAGCCGAACCGTGAACCACCGGTACTTCTCATCCTCCTGATGCCGCAGACGGTAACACAATTATTGCAGTGGAACCGGGAATTATCAGCTGCCGGTCGGCGTATAATTTTTCGACAACACGGGGATATAAAATTTGGGGATTTTGTGACACCGCGCCTGCACATATTTGAGGATTGTTCCGTCGTAGCCCGCCGCGTAGCCGATCTGTTCATGCAGCTGGATTTGAATAAAGAAGGTCAACAACCTGTTTTTGTTGCGCTGGCCGGTGGTTCAACCCCGGAGGAAAGTTACCGCCGTGTGGCCAAACGGCCGATGAACTGGTCGCGGTTTCATTTCTTCTGGAGTGATGAACGTTGTGTCCCGGCGGATGATGAACAGAGTAATTTTCGCATGGCCGGCAATGCTCTTCTTAATCATATTACCGTTAATGAATGTCAGATACACCGGATTCACGGCGAAGCGGATCCACCGGAGGAATGCCGTCGATATGCAAAAGAGGTTGTTCAGACCCTGGATGCGCCGGATCAGCAAATACCGGTTTTTGATATGGTACTGCTGGGGGTGGGTGCCGACGGACATACGGCTTCCATTTTTCCCGGAGGCAGCCTGCACAGGGAACCGGCCGGCATCTGTGCCTGGACGGAGCATCCGCAGAGCGGGCAGAAAAGGATCACATTGACCATGGAGGTAATCAATGCGGCTCGAAATGTCGTTCTGGTTGCCTGTGGTGACCATAAAGCCGGGGTGATCGCCGATTGGCTCGGACGTAAAAAAACCGGGAAACTGCCGGTGGCGGATATCTGTCCGGTACAGGGAAGTTTTGATCTGTATCTTGATAGCCTTGCCGCTTCGGAATTGAATGACATCCATTTATAAATCCAATTAAAAAATTTTGGCAGAAAAATGAACGTACTCGAAAGCATTGATGAAGATCGACTGAGAATTTTTGAAAAACCTTTTGAAGCGGTGCTGGACGCCTTCGCACGTGATGTGCGCAGGGGGCTGACCGCAGCACGGAAATTCCTGCCGCCCAAATATTTTTACGATGAGCGCGGATCGCAATTGTTCGACCGTATTACCCAAACAAAAGAATACTATCCTACAAATGCCGAGGCGGAAATTTTACGGAGTTGCAGCGCGGAACTGAGCATGTTGAGGGAGTGCTGGAAGGTGCTGGTGGAACTGGGCAGCGGAACTTCGGAGAAAACACGCATTCTGTTGGACGCTTTTACAAAAAACCGCGATGAGCTTCATTACGTTCCGATAGATGTCTCGGATATTCTGGTCGACAGCAGCCGGGAACTGCTGGACCTGTACCCCAATTTACGGGTAGAAGGGGTAATTGCCGAATATCGTGCCGGACTGAAAATACTGAATGATATTCTGGATCAACACAAGTTGATTCTTTTTCTGGGATCGAGTATCGGAAATTTTACGATAGAAGAAAGCACCGATTTTTTGGGGGTCATCCGTTCGGCAATGAATGAAAAAGATGCGTTGCTGATCGGTTTTGATATGGTTAAAGATATCCGGGTTCTTGAGGCGGCCTATAATGATTCTGCCGGAGTCACCGCCGCCTTTAACATGAATGTTCTGCGACGTATCAACGACGAACTGGGCGGGAACTTTGATCTGCAGCAATTTAACCATCACGCTTTTTTCAACGCGCGTAAAAGCCGGATTGAAATGCACCTTGTTTCGAAAAAGAAGCAGCAGGTGAATATTTCCGCACTTGACCTGACGGTTTCATTCGAAAAGGACGAGAGCATTCATACCGAGAATTCCAAGAAATTTACACCCGAAATAATTGACGCTTTGGCGGAGGCGGCTGATTTTACGGTAAGTCATACCTGGCAGGACAGCCGGAAATACTTCTCTCTCTGCCTGTTCATACCCGAATGATTACTCAGGCGTCTTTCGCACAGCGGAAACCGGACAGTAGCCAGCGTTCCGGCGGACGGAAAAAATTACGATAGGTATTGCGCGTGCCGTCCATCGGCGTTCCGAAGGAGCCGCCGCGCAGCACTTTCTGGTTACCGAACCATTTTTCATTATATTCCACGAATCCCGCTTTAAATTTCGGATAGGGCATGAATTCGGATGATGTCCACTCCCAGGTATCTCCGACCATCTGCTGACAGCCGTAGTAGCTGACGCCGGCTGAAAAAGCCCCGATCGGACAAACCGCCCAGTATCCGGATTCCAGCAGATTGGTTTTTCGGGCATCCGGTGCGTCATTTCCCCAGGGAAAAAGCCGGCGTTTTCCGGAATCTTCGTCCCATGCTGCCGCCTTCTCCCATTCGGCCTCGGTCGGCAGACGTTTACCCGCCCAGCGGGCGTAGGCCCAGGCCTCGTAAAAACTGACATGCACTACCGGTTCGTTTAATGTATCTTTAACAGCCAACCGTCCGCGAAAATCGCTGCGGTACCATTCGCCGTTCCCGTCCTGTTCCCAGTATAGCGGGGCAACGATTTTTTCATTCTGCACCCACTCCCAGCCATCCGACAACCAGTGCCGGAAATTCTCGTAACCGTCGTCTTCGATAAATTGCAGGTAATCGCCGTTACTGACCGGCACCCGGTCGATGAAAAAATCGTCCAGCCAGACTTTATGTACCGGCATTTCCACATCGTAACAGAAATTATTGCCCCACAGTTGCGGATTGTATCCCATTTCGAAAATACCGCCCGGTATTTTCACCATGCCGCCGACCGGTTTGCCGGCGGGCAATTGTTTCATTTCCGGCGGCCGGTACTTGTCCTGCAGCAAATGCTGGATATCGTAAACCAGCAGCTCCTGGTGCTGAAACTCGTGCTGAAACGCCAGAAAAAACAGCCGGCGTAATTCATCATTCAACTTATTCTGCTCCTGTGCCTGTCGTAAAAAACGGATTACGCTGCGATTGATGTGTTCGAAATACTCTCGGGTTTCGGCGACGGTCGGACGTGAAACCGTTCCCCGGCTTCCTTTCTCAAACGGCCGGCCGAAGGAGTAATAATAGTAATTCAGGTAGTGGTCAAAATCCTTGCTGAATTGTCGGTATTCCCGATCATGCCTGCGCAACAGTTGATCATAGAACCAGGAAACATGCCCCATGTGCCAGCGTGGCGGACTCATGAAAAAAGCTGTTTGAACGACGTAATCTTCCGGTTCAAGCGGCCGCAGGATGTTCAGAGTCTGCGTACGCAGTTGTTCGAAATATCGAACAATATCTTTCTTTGATTCGAATATACTTGTTGTCGTGTTCATGATAGTCACTTTCGGTAGTTACGGACGGCCGGAATTTATGGAAAGCATTAAAAAAAACAAAAAGTTCTTTTCTAAATAATCCTTTCATCCATATTTTAAATAACGCATTGTTAAAAAAAATGTCTGTGATTTATTGCGAAGTTAATAAAACCAAGGTACACGATAATGTAATCATAATAACCAGGACGGAAGATAAGGGAGGATTCGATAAAAAAGTTAATTAGGGTAGTAATGGCAATGATGGTTTCGATAGGAGTTCTAAAAGGCTCAAAAATATTGTCTCTGATAATTTTGAAGAATATGATGGTAGACGAGTTTATAATACTTTGTCGACGACGATAACTTTTCGGTGCTGATCGTAAATTCAAATCATCGTCGCCCGCCCCCGAACCGTCGTCGATTATTCCAAAGCCAATGCAAAAAACCGACTTCCTTTTACCGGTGGGTTCCATCGTATCCGCAGGGGAGCCGTTGCTGCGACTTGTTTTTTGAATTGAACGAAAGGCATTACAATCCAGCGTTTCCCGGTTGCAATAGAACAATAGGGCGGATATTCAATTCTGCTAATTGTAAGTATTTCCGACGGGCTGAGCTTGTCAGACACAAGCAGTTTGCGGTTCGTGTTGTATTGCCGCTTTAACGAGGCCGTACAGTTTTTCCTCCTGCTCCCGTAGATCGCTCAGGAATTGCTGCTTTTCATTCCACGGAATTTCCAGCTCTGTAGCCATTTGCTTTTTATAATAGGCAATACCATTTTTCAGGTTGTCGGCAAATCGACTGAAATACTGGGAAGATTCAATTTCGTTTTCTCCCGCATCTTTCATCTTGTCCTGAAGATAGTTGATGTACAATCTCAACTCTTTGACGAACATATTCGGACGTTCGGAGTCATCGATTAAATCCACCCTGCCGTAGATATGATCTACCATTTCCCGTAGGGTTGTTATTTTGCTGAAATAGGCCATATTCGGACCGGGACAAACGGAAGCGGCGGCACTGTGGGTTTTCACTTCGATATCATTCAGGGTTAAAACGGAAACGGTGAGTCCTTCGCAAATACAGGTTTTTTCCACAGTTTTATCATAGGCTATGGCAAATTCTTCCGGATCAGCGATTTGTTCTTTTAATTCCTTAACTTTGTGTTTAATAAAACGTATTGAGGCTGTACATATCGGTTTTTCGGTAAATTCCGTATTAAATCTCAGGTATTTTTTGGTGCAGGGGCTGCCCGGTTTCCCTGAAAAAACGCGGTCCATTTTTTCCAGATCTTTGTTGTTATCGCGCAGATTATTGAATGGAACCCCGAGCGGGGAAATACCGCTGAGATATAAATCATCTTCTTTCGCCGCAGATAATTTCCTTAAAGTATCCTTATCCACATTGGTAACTTCCGGTACCAGTAAAAACGGAGTTCCCCATCCAACGGAGGAAATATTGTAATGCCGGATTAAAAAATCCTGCTCAGCACAGGTACCGATTCCACCCTGAACACTTACCTGCTGCCGGGGCATTGTGTCCGGAATGGTCCGTACTTTTTTTTGTAAGGCCTTTAAATAGATATCGAGTAATAAATCATACAATTCCCCTCGCCGGGTTTTAAATTCTTCGAGAATAGGGCCGAGTAGTAGACCATCTGTGGCAAAAGCATGACCACCGCAGTTTAATCCCGATTCGATGCGGAACTCGGAAACCCACAGCCCTTTTTTTGCCAGAAATCTTCCTTGAATTACCGCGGAACGATAATCGCTCACCTTTATAATAATTCGTTTATTGAACCGTCCCGAGTCATCCGGGAAAAAACCGTCGAAATGCTCCATATATCCGTAAAGTCGAGGATTCATTCCGGCGGAAAAAACAACTGAGGAAGATAGTTTGCTGTTGGCGAAACCGCGCAGAGCGGCATGTGCGTCGTTGTATTCGGATGGCAGTTGCGTGCCGTCTTTCGCGAAATTGGGCTTGTCTATTTTGGTCATAATATTAACATCCGCCGATCCCGGGCGGACGCTGTTTAATAATTCATTTTGTAATTTCTTTTTATCAGCCGGGTTTTCGGTCATCCGCATTTTACGATAAAGGCTTTTCAGTTCGGAATCATCCGGTAATAAATCAAAATAGGTGTGTAAATCGCTGCCTTCACCAAAACCTTCACTTTTCAATGCCGTAAATTGTTTTTTAACCAGCTCATCAATTAAATCCAGATACGCTGTGATTCGCAATGCCCGGCTATCCGGATCATCGTCAGGAATCGGAATGTATTCGCGACCGTTTTTTTCAAGATAGTGTTTTCTCAGTTCTTCCAGAAGTGAATCGGCAATTATCGACATTACCGATGATATGCCGTAGCGGGCTACTTTGAGAGGAGCATCCACGGAAAAACCAACCCCCAATACCGGTATATGAAAACGGTGAATGGCATCATTCTGCATACAAATATCCGTCCTGTGTTAAATATATTAAATTATGCCTTCGCACAGATTGAAATATACACACAGTGTTGAATCGGAAAAAAGAATCTGTGTAAAAGTTATGTAAAAGTTGGTAAAGAGAATGAAATGAGCAAACCAGCCTGGTAACCGGGTATATCCTTTGATATACGGCTGTTTATCCGGGTAAAATTGGAAGATAAATTTCGTTGATTTGTAAAAAGTTTGCTATCTCTTCACTGCGGCTAATCAATTTCGCCTGTTCGAAATATTGTCACCTGGCAGCCGGTTCCGGGATGATTAGTGGCAGACCCCAGGCCTATAGTTTCAGGTAAAAGCATAAACAACAGCTAAAATTCCATCAAATAATTTTTCCGCACTATTTCCAAAATTGGAATACTATTCATATTCATCGGATTTTCCTTATTTCAGCAACAACATTTTTCGAACCTGCTGAAATTGTTCTGCCTGAATACGGTAAAAATATAAACTACTGGAAAAATCACTTGCATCTAATTTGATCGAATGATAGCCCGCCTCTTTTGTTTCGTCAACCAGGGTAGTTATTTTTCTTCCCAAAACATCGAAAACCGTAATATTAACCAGGCTGCGCCTGGGCAAGCCATAGACAATAGTTGTTTGTGGATTGAACGGATTGGGATAATTTTGAGACATTTGGAAAGTTTTCGGTATGCCAAATTCTTCAACACTGCCTATGTTTGAAGCAATGTCTACATGTATAAGGATTGAATCGTTATCAACTGCGTTACTGTCGTCGGTTAAAGTGCAAAAAAGCCAGCCATATCCTTGAAAATTGGGAGCGGATATTGATAGTGTAAAGGTCGTGTCATTGTACATTGCAATCAATGAATCATTATCCGTCCGGAAGGACCAGGATAACAATGAATCGGGTGTATCTACATCATATTCGTAATCGGACATAATTAACTGGATGATTGCATCATTAGGAAATATCAGTGAATCAGGCAAATCAATAATTTGTGGTGGATCATTAATTGGAAGAATATTTATAAAAAAGGAGTCCGCCACCAAACCACCATCTCCATCATTGGCACTGACAACTACCATACATTGATTAAAATAATCTGGAGCAGGTTTGAATGACAAAGCCGAGTCCCCGAGTATATGAAAATATAGATTGGAATCAGGGCTGACCGCTGAAAAAGTCAATGGATCGTCGTCCGCATCTCGGAACACATTGTTTAAATTTTGAACGATAATCGTCGTATCGACATCTTCCCCGTAAGTTTTATCATCAATTGATGCCACTATATACGGATTTGAATTAGGAATAATTATATTTATTTCAGTACTATTTAAACTATAGGTACCCAATAAATCCCGTCCTTCAGAACTGATTGTATAAGTCCCTTTAGCGTCGATCTGCCAATTAAAAGACCAACTGGTAAAATTTAGACTATCATTATTAACCGGCATCCAGGATACACCGTCGTTAAACGAGAGAAACACGGAATCAACTCCAATACCGGAACCGTCATCCGCGGTTCCTTTGACTGTTATCCATCCGAGTTGAAGTGTATCGTCCTGCTGTGGATAAATGAATTGAACATTTGGTCCGGTAGAATCAATATTAAAAGTATTAACAGTTGATGCTCGAAAATTGCCTGCTGAATCCTTGGCACGGAGAAACCAGGTATGCATGCCGTCATCCAGTACAAATGGAGAAATCACTGAGGTATCCTGCCATAATATTGATCCGGCATAAAGGTTGTTCACAAACAATTCATAGTGTTCCAAACCGGACAATGAATCAGAAGATGAATTCCATATGAAAAACGGCCGGTGATTATTTATCCATGCACCGGTATCCGGGTTAACCAAGGTAAATGGTTCGGGCGGATCCTGGTCAATTAAAAATGAATAATTATTATTCATAGACATAATATTTCCGGCAATATCTCTGGCAGCGTCGATTTCAATCCGGGCAATTCCTGAGTTCAGGCCTAAATTAATTAAAGCTTCTCCTTTCCAAATTTTTGTTTGGGTGTTATAACTAATTTGTGTAACTGAAAATGGTGAATCATTCACAGGGGTAATTGTCACGTCAGGCGGATAGGCTGAATCCAGTCCCGAGCCGCTTTCATCGAAAATCACTTCAATTGATACAGTATCAGCCGAAACAGTTATCGGCGAAATCAGACAACTACGAACAACCGGCGCAGTACGATCTACAAGAACTGATATGTTATCCTGCATACCCCAGTTGCCTGAATGATCAACTGCTTTTACAAATATGCTATGGGTTGAATCGATATAATCGGTCCAAGTGTGGGACCATGTTGCAATTAGTTTTTTATCTGACTGTTTTTCTAAATTCTGGTCAGCCATAAAAAAAGTAGTAAAATCTTCTTGGTTCACTTTAGTTAATGTTTCGACCGGTTGCCAGGTTGTACCTCCGTCCGTACTGATAAAAACCGAATCCACTCCACTACCTCCGGCATTATCATAAACATTACCGGAAATCAGATAAGATGATGAGGAAATGATCTGCCCGTCAATCGGATCGGTTATTTCTGTGACGGGTCCCACGTTATCTTTATTCACATAAAAATATTCAATATTGGAAGATGTACTGAGATTTATACCATCATAAGCAATTACATGCCAACTATGGGGACCATTTGTCTGAGGAGAAACTGAAGTAAATGTTGTATCCTGCGTTTGTCCGATTTTTGTATTTCCTACATAAACTTCATATTTCTTAATTCCTGAACCAATATCCGAAGAGCTATGCCATAAAAATGTTGGCAAGTCAGTATAAAGTGTGTCATTATTTATTGGTGAGATTAGATTAAATGCATTCGGCGGATTATTGTACTCTATCCAAAAACCTATAGTGTCTGTGGAAGTAATATTGCCGACATTGTCAACCGCTAAAACAGCCCAGCTATGCCTGCCTTCATTTAGGGGAAACGACGGCTGCACGGTTGTTGTATTGTAAGGAATATTATCCCTGTCTATAGCATCATCAATTAACAGTTCAAAATGATTCATGCCCGAACCCTGATCCCAGGTGCTTTGCCAGCTAAAATCGGGAACCGGCGTCAGGGTAATAGAATCTTGCGCGGGTGCAATCAAATTAAAAGCGTTCGGTGCAATATTGTCTATGCGAACTGTCCAGGATTGATTACTTTGAGAGGAGTTGCCCAGGGAATCCAATGATTTGACAAACCAGGTATGATTCCCGTGACTCAATGTGTCAGTTATCGTATATATCGTATCACTGATATTATCTGTATTGATACTGCCATCCAAATATAATTGATATTTTTCCCAGCCTATTCCTAAATCTTCCGTTCTATTCCAGGTAAACGTGGGTGATGATTCTGCCACCCATTGATAATGTGCCGGTGAAACAAGGTTAAAATCCGTTAAGGAAGTTCTGAAATATTGAGTTGGAATTAATTCTTCGCTTCCACCAGGGGGAGTCCAATACAGTTTTACATATCCGGCTTGCGGGCCATTAAAATATTCTAACTTAAAAGACACCCATGCTTTAGAAACAAAAGAATATGTGGTCTGATGATTTCCGTTATTCCAGTTTGACCAATAATTAAATACTAAATCATTGTTAATCCATAATCTTACACCATCATCATGGTTAATTCTTAGATTATATACACCATTCGTTGGAGCAGATATTTCACCCGTCCATCTTACTGAATTACTAGAATAATTAACACCTGCAGGGCGGTTGCTGTTATGATAATTTATATTTGCATCGATTCTTGATGTAACATAACTATTAAAATTGGTACCATTAAAATAGTTACCTTTTAATCCGGTAATATATTGTTTTCCAGGTCCCCACGAATCAATCTTAACTACCCATTCTTCATTTGAATGTTGCGTATTTCCAACATTATCCACCGCATTAATTTGCCATATATGTTCACCCTGTTCGATTTCATAATCAGGGACGACTGAAGTTGAATCAGGCGAAATATTATCCATAAAAATCGTACTATCAATTTTCAAAACATAATTACTCAAACCGGAACCTCCCGGGTCGCTGGATGCTTGCCAACTAAACTGTGGTTGGGTTGTGTTTAGCCACAAGTTATTCTGTGGAGCTAGAATATTAAATGCCGCTGGAACTGTTGCGTCCACCCGAATAGCCCTGGTTTGATTAGATTGGGAAGTATTACCAGCTTTGTCAACAGCTTTCATATACCAGGTATGCCAGTTGGCTGCAAGAGCCAAAGAATCGGGTAAAGTTATCGATCGGGGATAAGTCGGCAGACTATCTAAAACCAAATTGTTATCAATCCAAAGCTGATAATAAAAAAGTCCTGATTCAGGGTCATAAGCACTATTCCAGCTGAAAGTTGGCAATGGCGAGGTCCAGGCATTATTGTCAGGAAAAGTAATGTCAAATGTATTGGGTGGATTATTATCAAATCTATATGTGAAAAGTGTTCTGGCTCCGTTCCAATAACCATCATTGTTTTTCGATCTTATGCGTAAGTAGTAGGTTTTATCATTAACAAAAGTCGTAGTCGATTGATAGGTGGTGTCCGATTGCAAATTTAATGTAGAAACCGTATCTGTGTTGTTTTCGGAAAATGAAACGGCATAACCAGCTATCCCGGAGGAATGTGTTGCACCCGGCCATTAAAAATACGGATTAAGGAAATTATACCAATAATTATTCGAAAGTTGATCGCTTTTTAAATCATTTTTCCAGCCAACAGCGCTATTTGGTCCATCCGCGAGATTATCATTCAGTCTTTGAACATAAACACCATACCCATAACCACTGTTTGCCCAACGCCTGTCATGCCAGACGGCAATAGCCCCTCCATTATTGTCAGTAGTCAGGAACGGCCATTGAATATAATTATCTTCATAACTGAAAGATTGAAGGTCTGAATAATTACAAACGTATGTTCCGGCACTACCCCAGATACGTGTACCATTTGAATCTATTTTCTGACAGTAGATATCGCCACTGTTGTTAAAACGGTAATCGCGCCAAACAGCAATGATACCACCTTTGTTATCGGGAACTATCATAGCCGGGTATCTGCTGCCTGTATAGGAACAAACTTGAACACCGTTTTGATTCCATAAATAATTACCAAGTGTATCAACTTTTTGGACGGTTAAATCCCGATTGCTGCCATTTTGACTATCATGGCTGATTAAATACAAATATCCGAGTTTATCATAACTCAGCCAATAGGGCCGTTGATAGTTAGTCGACCTGATTAACAAATGATCATTGCCCCATAACTTGGTCCCGTTAAAAGAAATTTTCTGGCCGAAGATATCATAGTCCAGCGAACCGGCATTTTTTTCTGACCAAATGGTTACAAAACCCTGACCAGGAATTTGTACGGTGTAAGGATATTCTTCATTGTATCCATAATCATCGGTTATGGTCATAGTCCATTCAATAGAACCGTTATTTTTAATTCGAGCAGCATAAATACCCCATCCAAACCCGGAGGTAGTCCATCGATTACTTTGAAAAGTAACAATTGCTCCACCTGCTTCATCTGATATAATATCAGGACGGGTTTCAATTAGCATACTACTATGAACAGAGACGCCGTTGGCTGTCCATTGCGCTGTCCCGTTCAAATCAATTTTCTGTACATAAATGTCATAATCCGAATCTAAACGGCTGTCCCTCCATGCAATTAACAGTTCACCGTTTTCATTTGCTTTCATGGCAAAGCGGTATTGTGTTCCACTCGCATTAACAATTACGATTCCATCCTGCGTCCATGAAGTATTGCCTTCCGAGTCAATATGTTGAGCGTAAATATCTGCACTTCCGCTGGTGCGATAATCCCGCCAAGCAATATAGGCACCGCCTAATCCGTCATCAACGATATTCGGCCAATTTTGTTTCCCGCTGGCCGAACAGATGGCAGTTGTAAATTCAACTGCTCCACTGTTATTTACTTTTGCCAACCAGATATCCCAGTTTCCACTACGATTATCCTGCCAGGTTATAAAACAACCACCACTTCCATCGCTGCAAATAACCGATTGCTGTTGGTTTTTTCCATATACATTACTCACCCGCAACCCCTGGGCACCCCATTGTTCATTAAATGATTGTGCTGGTAAAATTTTAACTAAAATTAATTGGCATAACAAAATCATATAAACAAATTTCATAATATTTCTCATCCTGTAAAATCTGTCATACTGAATAATTAGCTTAATGATGATGCTAAATCGATTTCATCTGTTTTTGTAATTTTTCATGGTTTTTACGCATTCGCTTAACATTACTCAGTTCCCTGGCATAATCTTCATCGGCTTTTAATTCATATGCCTTGTTCAAAGCCTCTTCGGCTTTATCAAATTGATAGTTATATTCACATGCTACACCTAAATTAAAATAGGCCTTGTGAATTTCTACTTCCAGATTCGTTTTATAATTTTTTATCGCCTTTTCAAAATAATCAATTGCTTTATCCCATTGTCCAATTTTTGCAAAATTAATTCCTTTCTCGAGTTCAGGCATATCTCCATCCTTCAACAAGTTTACAGATACCATTTCTTTATAGGGTGCTATCATTTTCATAAATTCGTTTGCTACCGCCTGATAGCCCCAGCGCAACCACTTGTTCTTATCAATTGCAGGTGGATATTGGTCGTCAGCCGACTTCTTTTCGCCATTTGATTTTTGAATATTTTTAATCGCAACAATTTTACCCGTTGTTAAATCAGTTATTTGTAAACTTGCATCCATTTCAATTCTTCCAATGCGCGTGTATGTAGTATGTCGGGAAACTCTACCCTTTTTATCTTTTGACTCCCAATTTTCTTTTGTGATATCTTCTGTATATTCATATTTTGATACCCTTCCAAAAATAAGAGCGGAAGTTCCCAGCAATTGACCCAATTCTGCGGAAGTTTCCGGATTCACAAGTCCGCTAAACGACAGATTGTGTTCCGATAAAAGTTTATTTAAATGTTGCCTATCCAACACTTCAAAACGGCCTGACCGGAAAATTTTTGCCGTTAAATCTTCTGCAAGGTCTTCTCCTCCTTTACCTCTGATTTCACCAATCGCGATAGTTTTAAATTTATTAAGATTTATTTCTGCCGGTCGTGTTACTGGTACCATTAATTTCGTTGTTCCACAGGCATATAAGAATAATAAGAGTGTAATTAGGGAAGATAAATATTTTGTTCTCAAAAATTTTTTCATTGCTGGCTCCTTAATTATTTTGCTATTTAATTGTTTTTACAATATTTGCATATTATATAAAATCAATAAAACAGTTTTTATTTTTTTCAATTTGTAATAGCACCAAATACCCCAACAGCACCTGGATGAACCCGATGGGGCTGAGAACGATCGTTGCGATCAGGATATACCCCACTACATTGTTGATCCTCACGATAAATTTTATGTAATCCATAATATCTTGATTTGATCTGAATAATATCAATCGTATTAAGGCAAAGAAAATGCCAACTACCATAACACATTGTTTTTATGTTAAATATGATTTAGGGGATTGTCTGGATAAAAGCGGATGTGGAAAGCAGGGTTTACATGTTCACTATGATATGAATCAGAGCGCGGCTAAAAATGCAGATAATAAATTGATATTTATCAGCTTGGGAAAAATGTAAACTTCGATTTACACAGGAATCGGGATTACGAACGCAACCCCAGTCCTTTGATTATTTTTTGCAGGCTTTGTCGCGAGAGATCAATTTCTTTCGCTGTAGCTGAAATATTCCCGTTATTGCGTTTTAATGCAGATTTAATAAATGTTCTCTGAAAATTTTCAATCACCTGCTGCCGGGCAGAATCATAGGACATGTTATTTTGCGATTCATCAAATATGGGCAATAAAAAATCTGACTGCCTTATTTCCCGGCGCGGGGCCATTACAGCAGCCCGTGTCACTACATGTTTCAATTCACGGACATTGCCGGGCCAGTCATAGGTTTTCAGCAGCATCTGCGCACTTTGCGTAAATTGCTTGTGATGCAGATTGTTTTCATCAATCGCCTGCTTGAGAAAATAATTGGCCAGCGGCATAATATCGTCCTCCCGTTCGCGCAGCGGCGGAATTTGGATATGAAACACGTTCAGTCTAAAATACAAATCTTCACGAAAAGAACCGTTTTTAATTAGTTTTTCCGGTGCGGTTTGCGTGGCGGCAATAATTCTGACATCAACTTCGAGCATTTTTGAACTTCCCAGCCGTTCCAGATTTTTCTGTTCCAATACCCGTAACAATGCCACCTGACCTCTGGGAGACAGATCCTGAATCTCATCGAGAAACAGTGTTCCTTTATCGGCCGATTCAATCTTGCCGCGGGAAGATTGAGCGGCACCTGTAAACGCTCCCTTTACATGACCGAAAAGCTCACTTTCCAAAAGTGTTTCCGGAATTGCGCCACAATTTACCGCCTGAAAGACGCAATCTTTCCGCATACTTTGCTCGTGAATATAGCGAGCTAAAACTTCCTTGCCAACCCCCGTCTCACCGGTCAACAATATGGGTAAATCGGTATAACTTATCTTTTTTAACTGAAGTAATATATTTTTCATAGCCCCGGATTCGGCAATTATATTATTTTCTGTAATGTCATTCGATTCCGACGCCTTTCGGGAAAATATATCCAAAAGAATTAGTTTTAATCGGTCCAGACTTTCAGACTTGACAAAATAGTAATCTGCGCCCTGATCCAATGCCGCTGTTGAAATGGTATAGGAGTCCCGGTTGGTTACCATGACAATGGCTAAGGCAGGGTATTCGTTTTTAATAGCCGGTAAAACTTCGAGTCCCTCCCGCTCCCGGTTCAGTGAAATGTCCAGCAGCAAAACCTCAGGTTTGTATTTTCGCAGTAATTGCTTGCCGGCGGCAACAGTTTGCGCCGTATAAACCTCATAATCATTGGACAGGATTTTCTGGTATTCCCGTAGAAAGAACGGATCGTCATCAATCATCAGAATTCGGGATGCATTCATTTTAAAATACCTTTAATCTGAGACAAAGCTCCGCACCAATCGCAGGTTGGTTCTTACACAGGTTAATATCAGCGTCAAATTCATTTAAAAGTTTTTTAGCGTGATACAACCCGAGACCGGTTGAATTTTTTGTCGAAAACTGCTCTTTAAAAATTATGTCTGTTAATTCTTTATTTCTCCCGGGGCCAAAATCTCTGATAATCAATTTAACAAAACCATCGACCGGATTTAATACCTTTATTTGTAATTTCTTTTCCGGAGCGGAATTCATTGCGTCAAGGCTGTTTTTAAATATATTTCCAAGTGCATGTGCAAGGTTATCTTTTCGAATACAAACGGCTAATGAATCTAGTTGAGCCGGTTTTAAAACCGCATAGTCGGTAAATTGCGGAAAACCGGATAAGGATTCGGATAAAACGGAGAATAAATCAACAGAAAAAGAACGGTTAACGATTTGTCGTGCTTTGTTCAGACTTTCTTTTAAGTTGATTAGCATATTTCTGATGGCAGAACCATTTTTGGCTATACCATTTTTATCAGCGAGAATTTTCCCTGAATACAGTTTTAAGTTCTTTGCGTGGAACTTCAACTGCAATTTGCGAAAATCTCCCCAATACCAGCGTTTTAACAGTTTTTCAATTTTAATCAACTCCGGGAGTGTCTGTGATTCGAATTTCTTAACTTCCTGCGTCAAAACACCATTATCAACTGTCTTGGCAATGTTATTTGTACAAAACAGAAGATGGTCGATTTGTCGCATGCCGCGTTGTGAATGATTGAATTGTCGAAGTAAATCATAAACTTCGAATTGTTCTTCCGTTTTGAATCGTAATTGAAAATAATGTTGTATTAAATAATAATTCAAAATTCCGGTCGATAGAATTCCATAAACAGGCAGAAACCGTAAATACCATACCGATGGGTTACTCAAAATATGAAGTAAAAACATACCTGTAATAAGCAGCGATCCGTTAAAAAATAGTAGATAGAGCCAGGGCCAGTAATGTTTATAAAATATATAAAGGTTAAATACAAGCATTAATGCCGTAATCAGCGACAGATTAATGAGAAGATAACGGTATGACCGAATGAACCACAAACTTTTCACGCCGTGCTCCAGTTGTTTTAAAAATATGGAAAATGTGAAGGATTCACGAAAATCATACTTATTACCCACCGAAAGCCCTGTTTTCGTTTGAATTTCACCGGATGGAAATTGAATGACTGCATCATACCTGGAATCGGCAGTTAATCCGAAATAGGCTGTCGGCAGTGTAGAACTGACATATCCCGTGTTTGTTGTTATCTCCTGAAATCCCCTCAAATGATGGATGTTTCCGACAAATCCGTTTTCGTAAACCCATATTTTCGATCCGATGCCAATTCGGTTGCTTTTCTTCCCTTCAACTGAAAATTTCAGGTAATTGTCCCGATTCGATTTGTTTTTGAGTATTTCACTAATTCCTATTTTGTTATTGGCAACCACAATATCCAGATCCCCGTCCTTATCAATATCAATCAACAGGCTGCCCGTGGAGTAGGTATCATTTTTGTTGGCTACAGACAGTGAATCTATTTCAAAAAAAGCCCCTCCCCGATTCCGGAAAAAATAATTCTTACCAAAGGTAGTTAAAAACATATCCGGGTAGCCATCCTGATTGATATCACCCCAAACGGCTCCGTAGGCAAACAATCGCTGATTGAATCCTTTTTCAACGCTCACATCTGAAAACTCACCAATACCATTATTCTCGAATAGTTTACATGGCGAAACACGATTTGCAAGAAAAACATCGAGGTCGCCATCAATATCGAAATCCACAAAAGAAATCGACTGCGTATAATAATCGTATGGTATAGTCAATTCCGGTGAGGACTGAGAGTCGTCCCTGAAAACCGGCAAATCTTTGCCGGCTTCAATACCTGTATTTTTTAAACAATACACGGGATGGAAAACACTATACATAAGTAAATCCGTATCATTATCATTATCGATGTCCGCAAGCGCAGGCAAACAACCGGTCAGTGAATCCGGGAGCCCAAGCTTATCGGTTCGATCGATGAAGGACCAAAAGCCGTCATTCAAAAAGAATTTCAGTGGACCCTCTTCATCTCCTGCAAAAAAATCCAGAAAACCATCCTTGTTCAGATCGCAGAAGGCAATCTTGGTGATTCGTCCTTTTAGAGTGAAATTACAGGCTGCCGTGACATTTTTGAACCTGTCATTTCCTGTATTTTCAAATAATTGTGAATTGCCCCGTAACACGGCCAATACCGCGTCTAAATCACCGTCATTATCCAGATCCGCGAAAAACATGCCGCCATCCCACTGAACCGGTCCTGCAGTTGTCTCGTCGGCTCCGTACAACCCTCGCTGGCCCATAACATCAACGAATTTTCGCCAATCTGCATTTGCAAATATATTGATAAAATCATTGCTGCGGTTCGCGGCAGTAAAATAGAGTTCAGTTTCGCCACTACGGTTTTCATAGGCTGCCACACTTAAATGGCCGCTGGGTTCATTCGTTGTTAAATAATACTCCTCAAATAACGACGAATGAATCCTGACCGGCTCGCCGATATTTCGTGTTCCGAGATAATAGAATTGGTGTTTTTCGTTTAACAACAACCAGGATTTATCAGACAGTGGAAAAACCGTCACTTTCTCCGGGATGGCAAAAAAAACGGACCACTTACGGGCATTATATTTCCAGATCGTGTCATTTACCCAGATATAAGTGACACTGTCTGAAGCCTGAGACAAATCATTTTTTAATAAGGATTCAGAAATAAGTGTATCAATTACAATATCATTAATTTTCTTAATTTCATTTTCTTCGGGAATCAAATTTAAAACAAAATTCTTTTTAAAAGTTTTTAAATTAATCAACATCGGTTTTCGACGATACGTTTTTAAATTCCGCCAGCGGCCATTCAAATATTCCCTGAGAATATAATCCGTATTTGATCCACTTCTGCTTGTTGCAAGTCCCAAAAATATATCCTGTGAAAATGTTCTTAAAACACTCATGCTCATATTGCCTTCCACCGGCATATTACAGGATTTCTCACCATCAAAAAATATTAAACTACCCCAGTCGCCCGCGGCATAAAATCGCATGGAATCGATAAAACTAATAGAAGACAATACGAAAGGTTGACTGAGAAAAATCTTCTGCCAGTCATTTCCATCAAAATGATAGCATTCGGTATGAAAGTGAAATTCCGATTTACGGTAAAAAACCCAAATATTTCTTTTAGAAAAGCACCGCACAAATTGAATTTTATAGTTATCAAATGGTATATTTTGCAGGTATATTTTACATCCTTTTCCATCCCAGGTAAAAATTTTATTTTGAGTAAATAGCAGGGCGGAATGGGAATCGAGCACCGCTATATTTTGAACATCTAATGTTTTAAGTTCAGGAAACTCCCTTAATTGCATAATCGTATTACCCGAAACAGGAAATAAAAATCCCAGAAATAACAATGAGATCAGACTAATAAATGCATTTTTCATGGATAGCATATCGGGATTGAATATTCTAAAGCAAATGTCATTAAAATTTAATGACTAAATAAATATAATACAATAAGATAACAATTGAATGACTTATATTTACCGCATGGGCGGCCTGCAACTGGCAATAAAATGCCAAGGCAGCTTTCAATGGTAGTAACTTTGCCGTCGCTGATAACCCGAAGTACGAATCGGCTTAATAAAGTCCAGCTTTGATTTTTTGCTGTTCCATTATTAGTTTGCCCCGGATATGAGCATTGCCATCGACTTTAATAACATTTCGCATAGTTATGGTGCACGGGAAGTTCTGCACGAAGTAAACCTTGCCTTCGAATCGGAAATAATATCGGCAATCATCGGTCGCAGCGGCAGCGGTAAATCCACCCTGCTGCAAATGATTAACGGCCTGATCCGTCCGGTCTCGGGCAGGATCAGCCTGTTCGGAAAACCGCTCGATTACACAAAAATTATCGATATCCGACGTCGTATCGGTTATTCCGTGCAGGGTACGGGATTGTTCCCGCACCTCACCGTATTTGAAAATATTACGCTTCTGGCGCGGGTAAGCGGCATGGACGAGGAGGCGATGACCCGGCGTGTAGACTATTTGCTCAACCTTGTCGATCTCGAGCGCTCCTTCAAATCAAAATACCCCCACCAGCTTTCCGGCGGCGAGCAGCAACGCGTTGGTATTTGCCGGGCAATGATGCTCAAACCGGGCATCTTTTTGCTGGATGAGGCTTTCGGCGCCCTGGATCCGCTTACGCGCAGCGAACTGCACGAAGAATTATTGAAACTGCAAAAGGCGGAACCTGTTACCATAATACTGGTCACTCACGATCTTCGCGAGGCGCTTAAACTGGCGGAAAAAATCGTAATTCTTGAAAAGGGACGCGTCCGGCAGGTTGGCACTCCGCAGACCATCCGCCTGAGACCGGCTAACGATTTTGTATACAATTTTGTGCAAAGACAGCTGGAGTAGCCATGCGCAGGTTTATTCTTTTATTAATGATCGGAGGTGTGCTGCAATCCGCTGCACCTGCGGAACCGATTCGTATCGGCGGAAAGAATTTCAATGAAGGATCTCTGCTTGCCGAAATTATTGCCCGGTTGCTGGAAGCCCACGGTTTTTCTGTATCCAGTAAAATGAACCTCGGCGGCACGCTCATTTGTTTCACCGCTCTGAATAACGGTGAAATCGATTGCTACCCGGAATACAGCGGCACAATTGCACAGCAAATCCTGAAACAACCCCGACTTAAATCTCTGGAAGATATAAATAAGCAGTTACAGGCAAAATATAATTTACAGACCGGCAGGTCTTTCGGATTCAACAATTCTTACGCACTGGCCGTAAAAAACCGGGTTGCAAACCAACTGCATCTTGAAAATATCAGTGATTTGCAAAATTATCCCGATTTACGCTTTGCTTTCAGCTACGAATTCCTGAACCGGCAGGATGGCTGGCTGAATCTTGCAACGGTCTACCGGCTGCACCAGCAGGCGGTAGGTATTGAACACGGACTGGCGTACCAGGCCGTTGAGGAAGGAAAGGTAGACTTAATCGACGTGTATTCAACGGACGGTGAGATTCCCCGGTTCGATCTGCACCTGTTGCACGATGACCGCGATTTTTTTCCGCGCTACGAAGCGGTCGCCCTGTTCCGTGCCTCCCTTCCGGAAAAGGTGAAAAGAATAATCGGTTTACTGGCCGGACGAATTGACGAGCGGAAAATGCAGCATCTCAATGCGCTGGCGGTTTTTGAACGGCAGCCGCACCGGCAGATCGCCCGTAATTTCCTGATTGCCGAAAATCTTATCGATGAGAACAGCGAACGGAACGGTCGTTCTCCGATGATGATGATCCTGCATCGTACAATCGAGCATCTCGAACTTACCGCCGTGGCTCTTCTGGCGGCAATGATGCTGGCTTTGCCGCTCGGAATTTATATCTACTATCACCCGAAACGGGGACGCCCGCTGCTTTACCTGGCCGGACTGCTGCAAACCATTCCATCCATAGCCCTGCTGGCCTTTATGATACCCCTGTTCGGCATCGGTGTCGCACCGGCGATCGTCGCCCTGTTCCTCTATGCCTTGCTGCCCATTCTACGCAACACGGCAATCGCTCTTTTCTCCGTGGATCCATTGCTGAAAAAAGTAGCCACCGGAATGGGACTTACCCGCCGGCAAATTTTACGGCATATCGAACTACCACTGGCCATTCCGACCATTCTGGCCGGAATTCGTACTGCAGCTGTTATCAATATCGGCACGGCAACACTGGCGGCCTTCATCGGCGCCGGCGGTCTGGGACAATTTATCGTCACCGGTCTGTCGCTGAATGATGTGAATCTGATTCTTCAGGGGGCCATTCCGGCCGCTTTGCTTGCTGTTATTGTTGAATTCCTGTTTGAATGGTTTGAAAGAATGGTAGTACCGGCCCATTTGTTGCAGAAACGATTGATAGAATAAAATCTGACCGGAAATGCAGAGAGATATACTTTATATTTATAAAAATATTCATATATTCTTAATTATTGTATTGGTTCGAGCGACCATACTTTATGTTTTTAACCATCAACGAGGACAGTAAAATGAACCGGGTATATGCAGTTATTCTTTTTATATCAACGCTGGTAAATCTATTTGCCGGCACTCAACAGCCGGTGAACTCCGGGGAGGATTATTTTAGTGAGAAATATGTACCAAATGTTCTGGTAATGAAATTATCGCCGGAATTCAATTTACCGGCGCAAACTTTGTATACCGGTGCTCAGGGGATAGACGCTGAACTGAAATCCATCGGTGTGCAACGGCTCGAAAGAGTCTTCACCGGTTCGCAGCAGCCGGAGAAAGTCAGGCCGTTCAAAAATATTTATTACGCATATTTTACCTCCGGCGAAGATCCGTCAATAGTTGCAGCCCGAATCAGCCGTTTGCCCGGTGTGGAATATGCCGAGCCGAAATACATGCATTACATCGATGTCGTCCCCAACGATCCGCTTTTCGGTTCGCAGTCGTTCTTCAGTGTTATTCAGGCGCCGCAGGCCTGGGATATTGTAAAAGGTGAGCAGGGAACGGCATTGATTGCAGTAGTGGATGGCGGCACGGATTTTGACCATCCCGATCTGACGGCCAATTTCTGGATCAATCCCGGTGAGACGCCCGGCAACGGCATTGATGACGACGGTAACGGATTTGTCGATGATGTAAGCGGCTGGAATTTTGCGAACAACAGTAATGATCCGTCCGGTTTACCCGGTTTTTCTTTCAATTCCGATCACGGGTCGCACACCGCCGGGAGTATCAGCGCAGTGTCGGATAACGGAATCGGCGTGGCGGGCGCCAGCTGGAACGCTACCCTGATGCCTATTTGCGCCAGCAGCGCAACTTCCGACCGCAGTATCGAATTCGGATTCGACGGAATTCTCTATGCCGCCGACAACGGCGCCGATATTATCTCCTGCAGCTGGGGTCGTCAGGGCGGCGGTTCCGCTTTTGAGCAGGATGTGATTACTTATGTCTCTTCTCTGGGAGCGGTTGTAGTTGCCGCAGCCGGAAACAACAGTTCTTCCGCTCCGCACTTCCCGTCAAGTTATCCCAATTGTTTTTCTGTAGCGGCAACGGCCAATAATGATGTTAAGGCCGGCTTTTCCAATTACGGCACAACCATCGACGTGGCTGCGCCGGGGGTAGGAATCTGGAGTACCATGAATAACGGGAGCTACGGTACCTCCAGTGGTACTTCCATGTCCACTCCGATAACAGCCGGCGTTATTGGGCTGGTCAAAACCCAGCACCCGGAGTGGTCCGGCTTACAGGCGGCGGAACAGGTTCGGGTCACCGCGGACAATATTGACGGCGTAAACCCAATTTACATCGGCCTGCTGGGACGCGGGCGCATCAATGCCGCTCGCGCATTGACCGAAACAAGTCCGTCCATTCGACTGACTGATTTTTCGTTCGCCGACAGCGGCAACGACGGTATAATTGATCCGGGTGAATCCGTGACGGTTTCTGTTTCTCTGATTAATTATCTGGCTGCAATATCAAATATTAATGTCACTATCACCGTTAATGATTCATGGGTAACACTCATCGACGGCAGTGAATTCATTGCAACCATGAATACGATGCAAACGGTGAACCTGACCGATGCCTTCAGCTTTACGGTTGATCCCGGTGCACCGAGCAGTCATCCGATCTTTTTTAAAATGACTGTGAGCAGTGGTAATTATACAGATACGGAGATTTTTAAACTGATCGTGCTGCCCACCTTCGGGACTGCTGATGTCAACAACGTGGCGCTTACCGTTACCAATATCGGCCGTATCGGATTTGCCGATCTGGCCGATCCGAATTCAGGCATCGGTTTTATTTACCAGGATGGACCCAATATGTTGTTTGAGGGTGCGCTTATTTGTGGAACCGGAGCCGGACAGATTTCCAATGCGGCAAGAGGGCTGGTAACCACAACCGAACAGCTGTACGATGAAGATTTTGTAATTGCGGACGGCGGCGATTTGCAGATCATCGCACCGGGCAACCTGACCGATCAGGAAAGCATCGGCAGTTTTACCGATACACAGGCCGATAACCCGATGAATATCCGTATTACCCAGGAAACCTTTGCCTCCACGAATCCGGATTATGACGATTTTGTCCTGTTTAAATACACCGTTGAAAACCTGTCCGGAGCACCGCTGACCAATTTCCACCTGGGGTTGTTTTTCGACTGGGATATTGATGGCAACACCTATGCGACCAATCGTGTGGATTTTGATCCCACCCGAAAACTGGGCTATGCCTGGGACGGCAGCGGTAACAGTATCGGCACCTATGCCGGCGTGCGACTGCTCTCCGATATCGGTTTCCATTACCGGGCTATCGCCAACGACGGCAGCAACGGCGCCTGGGGTATTTACGATGGTTTTACCGATGATGAAAAATACGAAGCCATCAGTGGCGGCGCCGTGGTTACCAACGCCGGTCCGGCTGATATTTCACATGTGGTGGCCGGCGGCCCCGTCAATATTGCAGCGAATAATACCGCCGAATTCGGTTTCGCATTGGTTGGCGGCGGTAACCGGCTGGTTATGCGCGCCAATTCGGATAAAGCACAGGATCTATGGGATCAGCTTTTTGTAAATTCCGTCGAAAACCCGGAACCGTTCCCGGCCCGGTTTATCCTGGAACAGAACTACCCGAATCCGTTTAATCCCGTTACCATGATTCGTCTGAGTGTTGCCCGGCAGTCAAAGGTTTCACTCGAGGTTTTTGACCTGGCCGGCCGGAAGGTCCGAACCCTGCTCAATGAAATTAAAGCAGCGGGTACTTACGAAGTGCGATGGAACGGATTGACCGATAGCGGACAAAAAGTAACCAGCGGTGTATATTATTACAGAATGCAAGCCGGAGAATTCATTCAGACCCGGAAACTGGTTATGGTGAAATAACAAACTCTATTCTGAATTTAAATAATAAATATATAATTTTTTATTTATGATTATGGACATTATAGTTATTTATTTGCGCAATTGAATATATTTTTATATAAAGGAATAATTCGCATTTTAAATTCATTTTGTCTATATTTATTATACAAACAGGTAAATAATCACTTTAGGTTTACAAATCACAAGGGGCAAATTATGTCACCACGAACTCGAGGAACCCAAAAATTGTTAACACCGGCGCAGAGATTAAAATGCACGGAAATCGCCAAGGCAGGCAATGATACGGTAAATAAGCGTGCGACCGTACTGCTTGCCATCGACACCGGGAAATCCCGTGCCGAAACGGCGGAATTAACAGGGTTCTCACTGAATCAAATTCACCATGCACTGACAACCTTTCGACTGCAGGGTATGGAAATGTTCGGACCGCCCAAACGGCGAGGTCGTCCGGCGGGTTCTACGAAAAAAACCACCGCCCGTAAAAAGCCCGGGAAACAGGTAACTGCAGGGAAAAGGCGGGGTCGTCCGAAAGCAGTAAAGAAATCGGCGACCGGCGCAAAACCCGCGGTTGCAGCTTCAAAATCAACCGCCGGGAAAAAACCGGGACGTCCGAAAGCCGCAACGAAAACGGCTGCATCGGAAAAACCGGCAGCGGCGACCGCCAAACCAGCAGCCGGCAAAAGACCAGGACGGCCGGCAGGCAGCACAAAAACAACCACCAGGCGCAGAGCCGTGAAAAAACCGGCAAGCGTTGCGGTTACAGAAAAAACCGTTGAACTTGATAAACCGGATATTCTTGAAGATACGGTAAAAAAGGAATCGAAAAAGAAGGACAAAAAAGACAAAGGAAAGAAGAAAAAGAAAGATAAAAAGGAAAAGAAAAAATTAAAAAAGAAAGATCAGAAAAAGAGCAAGAAAAAGGATAAAAAAAAGAAAAAGAAAAAATCAAAAAAATAATATGATCATTTTTTGATATTTAAAAAGGCGGCTGTTCACAGTCGCCTTTTTTAGTTCGGAACCGGATTCATTTGTATATTCAATTCAATTACTTTTAATCTGTGGGAAACATGTCGGCAATCATTCTCGGAATTCATGGACTGGGCAACAAGGCGCCTGAAACACTTCTGCAAAAATGGTGGAAAGCATCCATTCGTGAAGGACTGATGAGACTGGGGACTTCTCAGCGCGATTTCAGATTCGAACTGTGTTATTGGGCGGATGTTTTATACGATAAGCCCCTTGATCCCCGAATCGTTGATACCGGCCATCCCTTATATCTCGACGAACCGTACCTGCCTGCGCCGAGGACGCTTCCGCCCCGAAAAGACGGCATAAAAGAAAAAATATTTCAGCTGATCGATGAGCAGCTGGATAAAGTATTTTTAAACGAAGATAATACACTGAATTTCGAATCCATCAGTGACGCGATCATTCATCGTTATTTTAAAGATCTGGAAATTTACTATTCGGATGAACAGACCAGAATGAATATCCGGCGGCGATTACTGGACTTACTGCGCGAGCATCAGCAGAAAAAGATTATGCTCATCGCCCATTCCATGGGTTCGATTATTGCCTACGATGTATTGAGTCTTTCAGTGCCGGATATCATGATCGATTACTTTGTAACGATCGGTTCTCCATTGGGGATGCCCGTGGTTATTCACCGTATACTTGCCGAACGAAACGGCTTCGATAAAAGCAAAACATTAAGCGCTCCGGATAATATCCGGCATGTCTGGTATAATTTTTCCGATAGGGAAGATAAAGTGGCATTGGACCATACCGTCGCGGATGATTTCAGAGCGAATAAACACGGTGTTCGGGCGCAGGATATATTGGTAACCAACAATTATGTTATAAATGGTGAACGCAATCCTCACAAATCCTTCGGCTACCTGCGCACCCCCGAACTGGCGGCGGTCGTCTCCCAATTTCTGGCATCCGTTTCACCCGAAAAAAAGGCTTCCTGGTTTGAACGCCTGACTGCAAGAATTCGGAAATTCTGGTGAGGAACGGCGCGTTATCAGGTGAGAAGCAACAAGCAGCGAGTGACGGGATAATAGGCTCTATCAACTATTAAACTTTTAAACTACTAAACTATTAAACCAGTCAACTACGATCCGTAAAAACGCCCGATTTCCGCTTCGTATTTTAATGTATAATTCTCCTAATTACTCGCCACCTGTCCGACGCAGGCGCAAACTGTTACTCACTACACTCACACTGCTGAACGCCATCGCCAGCGCCGCCAGTACCGGATGCAGACTGCGCAGAAAATCGGGAAGAAAAGTAAAAGGGTGCAAAACGCCGGCGGCAACCGGAATGAGAATGATGTTATAAAAAAAAGCCCAGAAAAGGTTTTGCTTAATTGTACGCATTGTTTGCCTGCTCAGCTGTAAAGCCTGCGGAACACTGCGCAGGTCACCACGGATCAGCGTGATGTCCGCCGATTCCATGGCCACATCCGTTCCCGTTCCGATAGCGATACCGACATCTGCCTGTACCAGTGCCGGGGCATCGTTGATGCCGTCGCCCACCATGGCAACCAGCCCGTTCTGTTTATGTTGAAATTCTTTAACAATTTCGTTTTTATTCTGTGGCAGCACTTCGGCACGGAATTCGGAAATACCGGCTTCACGGGCAATGGCCGCCGCCGTCTGCCTGTTGTCCCCGGTAACCATCACGATATCCAGTCCCGCCTGCTTCATTTCTTCAATGGCCGTTTTTGCTCCCGGTTTAATTTCGTCGGCGATTGCAATCAGGCCCTCCACCCGGCCTTCAACGGCCAGCCAGACGACGGTATATGCTTTGTTCTGTAATTCTTCGGCCTGTTGCCCGAACAATTCCGTTCCGATTTTATTTTGCTCCATCAGTTTGCGTGTACCTGCCAGTATATTTTGTCCGTTTACGACGGCCCGTACACCGTTCCCGGAAAGCGCTTCAAACTGCTGTGGGGCGGGCACTGATAAATTACGTTCTTCCGCGGCTTTTATGACTGCCTGTGCCAGGGGATGTTCGGACCCCTTTTCCGCACCAGCCGCCAGTTTCAACAGCTCGGTTTCGCCCGACGAATCCACCGGGTCCGTCTCACCGACAGCCACTGTTTGTACCTGCGTAACGATTTCCACTACCACCGGTTGTCCGGTAGTAATCGTTCCGGTTTTATCCAGCAGAATGGTTTTTAACTGCTGTGCATGTTCCAGGGCTTCGCTGTTTTTGAACAGGATCCCTTTTTTTGCTCCGATCCCGGTTCCGACCATAATTGCCGTCGGAGTTGCCAGACCCAGTGCGCAGGGACAGGCAATAACCAGCACGGCGATCAGCCGCAACAGGGAAGTGGTCAGTTCGCCCGTACCTGCATACCAGGCAGCGAAGGTTAACAGGGCAATACCAATCACAACCGGTACGAATACCGCAGCAACCCGGTCCGCCAGGCGTTGAATGGGCGCTTTGCTTCCCTGTGCCTGTTGTACCAGTTTGATGATTTGTGCCAGCGCGGATTCCGAGCCGACTTTGGTCGCTTCGATGGTCAGCATTCCCTGTTTATTTATCGTTGCCCCGAAAACCTCGTCCCCCGCCTGCTTATCCACCGGAATGCTCTCACCGGTCAGCATGCTTTCATCCACGGCCGATTGACCATTGATGACGATGCCGTCTACCGGTATTTTTTCCCCCGGGCGAATCAGAACGTGGTCGCCTTTTCTCACCTGCTCAACAGGGATGTCGGTCTCTTTTCCGTTGCGAATAACCCTGGCGGTTTTGGCTCGCAGCCCTATCAGTTCCTTTATCGCCGCACCCGTACGCCCCTTGGCCCGCACCTCCAGTAATTTTCCGAGCTTGATCAGTGTAATGATAACTGCGGAGGTTTCAAAATATACATGATGTCCGAATATGGAGCTGCCCATGGTTAGTGCAACCGCTACAACGATACTGTACAAATAAGCTACGGTTGAACCCATGGCCACAAGCACATCCATGTTGGCCGAAAAATTGCGCAGTGCTTTGT
>JAJRVZ010000023.1 GCA_024277055.1 Calditrichota bacterium | reverse complement strand
GCTCTTTGCCGATCTTGCAATCGTGTGCAATATGTGAATAGGCCATCAGCAGACAATTATCGCCAACTGTTGTTTTTTTACGATCCGTCGTTCCGCGGTTCAGCGTGGCATATTCGCGGATCGTCGTATGGTTTCCGATCTCGAGGGTTGTTTTTTCACCGCCGAATTTCAGGTCCTGCGGCATGGTACCCAGAACCGCCCCCTGAAAAATCCTGCACCCTTCCCCGACCCTGGTTCCGGCAGCAATAAGAACATGGGAGGCTATTTTCGTATTCGCTGCGATACTTACATCTTTTTCAATAATCGTGAAGGGACCGACTTCTACCCCTTCACCCAATTCCGCATTCTCATCAACTATCGCAGTTTCATGAATCGACATCGAATCCTTTCTCCTATTTTTCCACTACGGCGGCCATCATTTCCGCTTCGCATACCAGTTCACCTTTTACATAGGCCTTCCCCGCCATGCGAAAGGTACTGCGACGTGCTTTCAGCATGGTCAGTTCCATCACCAGCTGGTCACCCGGAACGACAGGTTTCCGAAATTTGACGCTGTCCATGCCCATAAAAAAGACAAGTTTATTTTCAACCTCTTCATCATCTTTTAACAACATTATGCCGCCGGTCTGCGCCATGGCTTCAACGATTAACACACCGGGCATCACAGGCCGCTCCGGGAAATGGCCCTCAAAGAACTGCTCGTTACCTGTTACATTTTTTATTCCGACAATGCGTTTTTCTGGTTCAAACTCAATAATTCCATCTACCAGAAGAAACGGATAGCGATGCGGAAGGATTTTTTTAATGGCGTTGATATCAAAAATAATACCTTTTTTGGTGACATCGCTGTACCGCTTCGTAAGACGCTGCTTTTTATAAATGTTGTGCAGCATGCGGGCGAACTCGATATTGCTCTGATGTCCCGGCCTGGCTGCCAGTATTTGCGCCTTAATGGGAACACCGACCAGCGCCAGATCACCCAGTAGGTCCAGCAGTTTGTGCCGGCAGGGCTCATTTTTAAAGCGTAACGTTTTATTGTTTAAAATTCCGCTGTCGCCCAGTTCGATATCTTCTTTGATTTCCAGTTTGCGCTTCAGTTCCTTTAGTTCATTCTTTTCCAGCTTTCGGTCCACAATTACAATTGCGGAGTCCAGATCTCCGCCTTTAATCAACCCCTGGTCAATCAATGATTCTACTTCATGGAGGAAACAGAAAGTCCGCGCCGGTGCGAATTCGGTTACAAATTCCCTTTCCATTGAAAACAGGCCGCTGTGCTGGCTGCCCAGCGCGGGATTTTTATAATCGATCATAACGGTAACGCGGTAATCATCGGTCGGAAGCGCTGCAAATTCGATTCCCCGCTTTTCATCCCGGTAACTGACCGGTTCTTCAACCACGACATATTCCCGGTCTTCGTTCTGCTCTTCTATCCCGGCTTCTATCAGTTTATGGACGAACGGCATGGCACTGCCGTCCCCGATGGGGGGTTCATTGGCATTTATTTCGACGCGCAGGTTGTCGATTTGCAGTCCTACGGCTGCTGCGAGCACATGTTCAACGGTATGTACTTCCGCCTCACCCACCGCAATGGTTGTTCCCCTCAGGCTGTCAATCGTAGTATTTTGCCGGACATATTCAACCGTTGCAGGAATTTCGGGATGACCGTCAAGATCAACCCGTACGAACCGGATGCCATAGTTTTCAGGCGCCGGTTTGAATGTAAGTGTTGTATCATTCCCTGTATGCAATCCACGTCCGTGAAAATGAACCGCTTTTTTTATCGTCCGTTGTTTGTCGCTCATTTACTGTGTCCGATGTTCTTCAGTTTTTCTTCAAGTTCAATGATCGTTTTTTCCAGGTTGTGTATTTTTTTGGTCAACTCCGGCAGGTGACGCAGACTCGCCTCTATTTTTTTCATTTTCATTATCGGTGCGGCCGGATAACCGAACCAGACTTCCCCTTTTGGACTGGCCTTGGCTACACCGCTTTTCGCGGCTACCATAGCTCCGGCTTCGATGTGAATGTGCCCCACACGACCCACCTGTCCCGCAATGGTTACATGCTTTCCGATTTTTGAACTGCCGGCAACCCCCGATTGTGCCGCGATAACCGTATCGTCTCCAATATCCACATTGTGCGCTATCTGGACCATATTATCCAGTTTCGTTCCCCGGCGAATCACGGTTCCTCCCAGGGTTGCTCTGTCCACACAACTGTTGGCACCGATTTCAACATCATCTTCGATAATGACATTGCCCAGTTGCGGTATTTTAATGTATTGCTTCTCTTCCGGGGCGAACCCGAACCCGTCGCTGCCGATAACCACTCCATTGTGCAGAATCACCCGTCGGCCCAGTTTGCAGGCCTCCCGGATTGAGACATTCGGGTACAAAACACAGTCATCGCCAATAGACGAATTATCGAGCACCACGCACCCCGGGTAAATAATCGTATTTTTACCGATGCGTACATTTTCTCCGATGTAGACCAGGGCGCCGATGGTTGCCGATTTGTCAATATGTGCGGAATCGGCAATGACGGCAGTTTTGTGAATTCCGCTTAACTTTGCATACTTTGGTGGATTAATCTTTGCGGCAATTTTTACAAAACCCAGATAGGGGTCGCTAAGCCGGATATGGGCTATAGGGACCTGTTCCTGGTTCAGATCAACCAGTACAGCGGACGCTTTGGTTTGGGACAGATATTTGGCATATTTCGGATTGGCAAGAAAAGATAAATCACCGGCGGCCGCCTCCTCTATGCGGGCCAGGCCGGTAATATTCAAATCTGGGTCGCCTGCCAATTCCCCTCCCAGAAAGGCTGCGATCTCGGATAATTTCATCTGCCGGCTCTAATTTGTCTTACTGGCAGAGACACCCTTGTTCAGTTCTTCCAGAATGCGATCGGTAATATCATATTTCGGATTGGCGTGCAACAACGCCCCCGAAGATGCATCTATGATAAAATCATACTCCTCATCTTCTCCGATTTTCTGTATAACACGATTGATCTTATCGTAAATCGGTTTGGTCATCTAGAGATTCTTTTTGTAGAATTCTCCTTCAGGACCCAGTTTCTCGTATTTATATCGATCGATCGCCGCCGCCTGCTCCTGAACTTCACGCAATTTTTCCTGTTTCTTCTCTTCACTGAGCAAGAGGCTTTGTGATTCAATTTCCTGCATCATCTGCTGGTAATTACGAACTTTTTCCTCGTATTCCGCCTGATACTGATTCCTGATTTCATCGAGTTTATTCTGTACATCCACCGCTTCCTGGAATTCCTGCAGTACCCGCTGTGAATTCACGTAACCTATTTTCATCTGTGCCTGGGCGGCTACATTCAGTGCAGCCAGCAATATTGCCACCCAAAGTATTTTTACTGATTTCAAATTGACCTCCTGTATCAATAAAGATTGTTCAAAAAAAGATTTTCAATATAGTTAATTAATTAAAATCTTCCAAATTGAAAATGTACTTTCCATTGCCCTTCCCGCTCTCCAAATCCATTGAAATGATCAAAACCGTATCCAAAATCTATTCCGATGATACCGATCATGGGCATGAACAGCCGAATACCCATCCCTACCGACCGGCGTAAATTAAAAGGATCCGTTTCCGATATTTCTTCCCACGAATTTCCGCCTTCAGCGAATAACAGACCGAAAATTGTAGGATTCGGCGATATCGGGAATCGAAGTTCGAGACTGTTTTTAACCATGGCTTTTCCACCGATCGGCCGGCCGGACGAGGTTAACGGCCCAACCTGACCATCGTCGTAACCACGTAAACTTTCCGAAAAACTGAGGCCGCTTCCGCCAAGATAAAAGTACTCTCCAAATAAAATTATTGATTCGCGCTGTAGCTTTTCAATTATGCCGTACATATTTTTTGAATACAGTACAAAGCCCAGCGGCAAGGGTATAAACCATTCGGAGCTGAATACCGATTTGATGTAATCCGCATCTCCGCCGAGCGGTCCGCCGGAAAGCTGCAGGGAAAGCGCATTAACCGAACCGCGTGTCGGAAACTCCGGCTGATCGCGGCTGTCACGGGTGATGATCTGGGTAACACTGATCTGTTGTGTGTCGGTCAGCTGATTCTGCGCCTGAAAGCGTTCAAGCAGCTCGGAGTCACGTATATTGGATATATTGGTTCGGGCATAGCGTAAAATCCAGTCGCCACGGAAATAGTTATCCGGCCAGTAAAACCTCCGTCCGATATGAATGGACCCCCCGACATCACGCCGGTCCCATGGATAAAAACCGCCTCCCGTACGGGT
>JAJRVZ010000386.1 GCA_024277055.1 Calditrichota bacterium | reverse complement strand
GACGGTCTGAACGATGCCGGTGCACTTCGGCAAAGCGACGTGGGTATCAGTATTTCAGACGATCTGAATACCTTCACACCGGCCTGTGACGGAATATTGAATGGGAAGAGTTTTGAAAAACTGAAACAGTTTTTCAAATTTTCTGAAGACAGTCTGCGCATCATTAAAATTAGTTTTGTAATTTCCATATTATATAATATAATCGGTATCGGTTATGCCGTGCAGGGGGTTTTGTCTCCCCTGGTATCGGCAATTTTGATGCCGGTCAGTTCCGTAACCGTTGTCGCTTTTACCATCGGCAGCACCTTCTGGCGTGCCGGGAAACTGGGACTCAGCAGATGAGGTCAATATTCGGAATGAATACACGTTCGATCGGATATCGGCAATGAGTGCAATGATTATTCTGATAACAGCCAGCCTGATCGTAGCAACCGGGTTTTTGCTGGCATTTCTCTGGGCTGTTAAACACGGCCAGTTTGACGACCGATATACACCGTCGGTACGCATGTTGTTTGATGACAGAAAAAAAGATTCGTTTGAAGAGGAGAATTTGGAGGGTTCACAAAAAACGGGAGACTCAACACATGGCAGTTGAAACGTTTCGTTATGACAACCGTATTGTTCGCGATTTTGCCATCGCTACGTCTATCTGGGGGGTAGTCGGCATGCTGGTTGGTGTTATTATCGCACTGCAACTGTACTTTCCGGAACTGAATCTGGGGTTGCGCTACACCACGTTCAGCCGGTTGCGTCCGTTGCACACCAATGCAGTCATATTTGCATTTGTGGGTAACGGCATTTTTATGGGGGTATACTATTCCCTGCAGCGGTTATGCAAAGCGCGCATGTTCAGCGATCTGCTGAGCAAAATTCATTTCTGGGGCTGGCAGCTGATTATTTTAAGTGCCGCCGTCACCCTGCCGCTGGGTATTTCCACGGCCAAGGAATATGCCGAACTGGAATGGCCGATCGATATTCTGATTACTATTATCTGGGTGATTTTCGGAATAAATATGATCGGAACCATTATGAAGCGCAGAGAAAAACACATGTACGTAGCCATCTGGTTTTATCTGGCTACCTTTTTTACCGTGGCTCTGCTGCATGTTGTAAATTCATTTGAAATACCGGTCACTTTACTGAAAAGTTACCCCATCTATGCCGGAGTTCAGGATGCGCTGGTACAATGGTGGTACGGCCATAACGCGGTGGCGTTTTTCCTTACGACTCCGTATCTCGGCCTGATGTACTATTTTCTGCCCAAAGCAGCCGACCGGCCGGTCTATTCTTACCGGCTGTCCATTGTTCATTTCTGGGCGCTGATCTTTATTTATATCTGGGCGGGGCCGCATCATTTGCTGTATACCTCCCTGCCGGACTGGGCGCAATCTCTGGGAACCGTATTTTCACTGATGCTTATTGCGCCATCCTGGGGCGGGATGCTGAACGGCCTCCTGACGCTGCGCGGCGCGTGGGACAAGGTGCGGGAAGACCCCATCCTGAAGTTTATGGTCGTTGCTGTTACAGCCTATGGTATGGCCACTTTCGAAGGCCCGATGCTGTCTATTAAAAACATTAACGCCTTGTCGCATTATACGGACTGGACCATTGCCCATGTGCATATCGGTGCGCTTGGCTGGAACGGTTTACTGACTTTCGGTATCCTGTACTGGTTGATCCCCAAACTGTACAACACCAAACTGCACAGCATGAAAATGGCCAATTTTCATTTCTGGATCGCGACCCTGGGTATGATTTTCTATGCCATCCCCATGTACTGGGCGGGTGTAACCCAGGGATTGATGTGGAAAGAATTCACCGCAGACGGATTTCTTCAATATCCACTGTTTCTCGAAACCGTATTGCAGATATTACCCATGTATGCGATCCGGGCATTCGGCGGTCTCATGTATTTCAGCGGCGCCATTCTGATGCTGTATAACCTGTTTGTTACCATCAAAAACGGCAGCCTGGTAGCGGAAGAAGAAGCGCAGGCGGCGGCACTGGCGGACGCTGAAGAACACAAAGGTGATAAACACTGGCACCGCTGGATCGAAAGCCGACCGGTTCAGTTTTCCATCGCCACCCTGATCGCGGTACTGATCGGGGGGATCGTTGAAATTGTACCGACGTTTCTGGTTAAATCCAATATTCCGACCATTTCCAGTGTAAAACCTTACACCCCGCTGGAACTGGAGGGGCGTGATATCTACGTGCGTGAAGGCTGTAACACCTGTCATTCGCAAATGATCCGGCCGTTTCGATCGGAAACGGAGCGTTATGGTGAATACTCGAAATCCGGAGAGTTCGTTTACGACCACCCGTTCCTGTGGGGGTCGAAAAGAACGGGTCCTGATCTGCACCGAATCGGCGGAAAGTATCCTGACGCCTGGCACTTCAACCATATGCTTGAGCCGGAATCCATGTCGCCGGGCTCCATCATGCCGCCCTATCCGTGGATTATTGAAGATAAGCTGGATATTTCCAGTATTGCCGGCAAGATAGAAGCCATGCGTAGTCTGGGGGTTCCCTATCCGGCCGATTATTCGGTCCAGGCGGAAAGTGATCTGCTGCTGCAGGCGGAACAAATCGCAAAGAACCTGCAGGAATCGGGGATACAGGTTGATTCCGACAGAGAGATCATCGCGCTTATTGCCTATTTGCAAAGATTGGGAACCGATATAAAAAGCAAAGCAAAAGCAGGCTTTTAAATAATGAAATCTGAAATTATAAAGAATTAAGGTAATTATGTTTAGCCATATATTTGAATCGGCAGAGGGAATATCGGGATTCGGCATTGCAGCGTTACTGATCTTTTTTTCCATCTTCGTGATCGTAATAATCCGTACTATTCGTATGGATAAAGATCATGTGAAAAAGATGGGAAATCTCCCTCTGGAATCAAACCAGGCAAATGGAAATAATGGAGAACATTAAAATGAGTGAAAAAAAAGATGTTCTGATGGACCATGATTATGACGGCATCCGCGAACTGGATAACGACCTCCCACCGTGGTGGTTGTACCTGTTCTATATTACAATTATTTACGCCGTCCTTTATATGGCCTATTATCACGTATTTGATATCGGTGATTCCTCTTACGCCGAATATATGAAAGATATGAATCCCGGGTGGACCGAAACGAAGGTCGAATCGGAAGGACTGTTGAAAACATATCATTCGCCGTTTTACGGCAAAGGAAAAGATCTGACACCCCGGTTGCGGGCCGAGCTGATGGCTGCCAGAAGCAGCGCAACACCAACCGATTATCCGATCGAAGCAGGTTCGGCTCTTGGGGAGATCAGTTTTGAAGATCTGATTCAGGCGGCCATGCTGAAGGCTGACGAGGCCAATCTGCAAAAGCTGCAACAGACTTTTCCTGAAATATGGGCGGCACTTGAAAAGGGTGAACCGGCAGGCGCCGGTGCTGCTGCGACGCCGGCAGAAGCTCCCAGCGCGTCCTTCACGGCTTTATCCGATGAAGCAAGTCTTTCGGCGGGTAAAAATATTTTCCTTACCAACTGTATTACCTGCCATGGAAAAATGGGTGAAGGCGGAATCGGACCAAACTTGACGGATGATTATTGGATTCATGGAGCCGGGATCAATAATGTAATGCATACCATTATCAACGGAGTACCTGCCAAAGGAATGATTGCCTGGGGCAAGATCCTGAATGAAGAGCAAATGCTGCAGGTGGCCAGTTATATTCTCACTTTGCACGGTACCAATCCCCCCAACGGCAAAGCGCCACAGGGAGAGAAGGTTGAATACCCTCTGAAGTAATTGACGAGTCTGAAGCACAGGGATGGTTGTATTGTGGAAAAGGGCATGGGTGTGGTGGTTCATGCTGACACGATATAAAAGAAGGATTTTATTCGGATGAGTACCGAGAGCAAAGAACCGGAAACCTTTCGCGATAAAGTTTCCACAATTGATAAGCAGGGTCACCGGGTTTGGGTTTATCCTAAAAAACCGAAAGGTCCGATACACCGCGCCCGCGTTGTTACGGCGGTGATCCTGCTGGCTTTCCTGTTTCTGGCGCCGTTTATTAAAATGAACGACCGCCCGTTACTGTTGTTTGATATACTTAATCGCAAGTTCATTATCTTCGGTCTGGTTTTCTGGCCGCAGGATTTCTATTTATTCGTACTTGCCACTCTGACACTGGTAGTTTTTATTGTATTGTTCACTGTAGTGTTCGGTCGTGTCTGGTGCGGGTGGGCCTGTCCGCAAATTGTTTTCATGGAACTGGTATTCCGCAAAATCGAATACTGGATCGAAGGGGACGCAAGAAAGCAACGCACGCTGGCAGCTGCTGACTGGACCGCAGAAAAGATATTCAAAAAAAGTCTGAAACACAGTATTTTCTACGCCATTTCGTTTGTAATCGGAAATACTTTTCTGGCCTATATCATCGGCGTGGATGCATTATTTAAAATCATTACCGACCCGCCTTCCGAACATATCGCCGGGCTGACAACCATGATTCTGTTCAGCACCATTTTTTACTGGGTGTTCGCCTATTTTCGTGAACAGGCTTGTACGATGGTTTGCCCATACGGCCGTCTACAGGGGGTATTGCTCGATCCGAACAGTATTGTTGTCGCCTACGATTTCAAACGCGGCGAACCGCGCGGAAAACTTTCCAGGTCAAATCACGACAGCCAAAAGGGAGATTGTATTGATTGCAACCTGTGTGTCGATGTATGCCCGACCGGCATCGACATCCGCAACGGTACGCAGCTGGAATGCGTAAACTGCGCAGCCTGCATCGATGCCTGCAACGAAGTCATGGTTAAAGTAAACCGCCCGAAAGGATTGATACGCTACGACAGTTATAATGGCATTGTACGGGGGCTGAAACTGAAACTCACCCCGCGCATCGCAGGGTATTCGGCAATTCTTTTGCTGCTCGTTTCACTGCTTACCGTGCTGATGCTCAGCCGGTCGCCCGTTGAAACAACCATACTGCGTACGCCGGGGGTATTGTATCAGGAAACCGAAGATGGTTACCTTACCAATCTGTATAATATAAAGATCATAAACAAAACCTTTGAAACAATGCCCATCCGGATAGAACTGGAAAACCCTGTAGGGCGTATTCGATTGATCGGAGGAGAAATGCAGGTTGAAGAAGATAACCTGGCCGAAACGGCGTTTTTCATTGAATTGCCGAAACAGCAGGTGAAACTGGTCCGCACACCGGTAACCGTGGCAATCTATTCCGGACGGAAACTGATTGAACGGGTGCGAACTTCTTTTATCGGCCCCGGCTTCAGGAGAAGCGGTTCATGAGCAAAAATGGCAGATGGCCGCTGGGTATCGGGATCGTTGTCGTACTATTTGTACTGTCGTTAATTGTTTTTCTTGTTTTCGCCCTCAACCAGCGTGTTAACCTGGTAGAAGATGACTACTATGAAAAAGACCTGCGCTACCAGCAGCAGATCGAACGCATTCAACGTACAAGGAAGGAAGCCGCTCAGCCGGAAGTACGGTATATTAAAACAAGCCGGCAGTTGTATCTGCGGTTCCGATTAAAAAACGATCCGCAATCACTCGAAGGTACCCTGCATATTTTCAGGCCTTCCGATTCACGGATGGACCGTAAAATTCCGCTAAAACTGAATGCACAAGCCATACAGTTCATTAATCTGAGTGATTTGCCGCCCGGCTACTGGAAGTTGAAACTTGATTGGGTTAACGGAGGCGCAGAATACTATCACGAGCAGGATTTGATCATCGAATGACAGTCCCGTCGCCCGGAATACTGATTCGGCTTGCATCCCTTTGATTCTGCCGTTATTTTGTTCAAAACAATTCGGAGATACCGGTGGAGTTTGAACGATTACCCCTTCGCAGAGCAAAAATTATCTGCACGCTTGGTCCCGGCAGCAGCGATTACAGCATGGTTCTATCCATGGCAAAAGCGGGAATGGACATTGCCCGGCTTAACTTTTCACATGGTACCCATGATGATCACCGGCGCCGCATTCAGCTGATCCGCAAAATTTCCAAAGAACTGGACAAGCCAATCTCAATTTTGCAGGACCTTCAGGGGCCTAAAATCAGGATTGGAACATTTTCCGAAGGACCGATCGTTCTGCAGAACGGTCAGAAATTTACGCTGACCACCCGTGAAGTACCCGGTAATGCATCAATCGTTTCCGTTTCCTATAAAGCTTTACCCGGGGATGTTAAACCGGGAGACAAAGTACTGCTGAATGACGGGCTGGTGCAGTTGAAGGTTGAATCGGTAAAAAAAGAGGACGTACACTGCAGCGTGCTTTTCGGTGGTGAACTTTCTGATCGGAAAGGCATCAACCTGCCGGGAAGAATATTATCCGTTCCGGCTCTGACGGAAAAGGACAAGAAAGATTTGCAGTTCGGATTGGAGCAGGGCGTCGATTTCGTGGCGTTGTCTTTCGTTCAGCGGCCTGAGGATGTCGCCGAAATAAAAATGATGATCGTGGACGGCGGCAAATCTACGCCTGTGGTTTCCAAAATAGAAAAGCCGCAGGCAGTTGAAGCGATCCGTGAAATCGCCGGTCTGTCGGATGCCATCATGGTGGCCCGTGGCGACCTGGGAGTGGAAGTCCGGGCGGAGGAAGTGCCGTCCATCCAGAAACGCATCATCCGTATCTGCAACGAACTCGGCAAACCCGTTATCACCGCAACCCAGATGCTGGACTCAATGATTCATAACCCGCGCCCGACACGTGCCGAAGCGGCCGATGTTGCCAACGCAGTTCTTGACGGAAGCGATGCCGTTATGTTATCGGGTGAAACGGCTTCCGGAAAATATCCGCTGGAAGCGGTTTCCATCATGGATCGAATCATCAGTAATATTGAATACAGCGAAAGCCGAAACCTGCGGATAAGACGCCGGAGCCCGGACGAACATTTTTCACTTTCCCAGACCATTGGGTACAGCGCCTGTATGGCGGCAGACCTGGTAGAGGCCAGTACTATTGTTTGCATGACACAAACCGGATCAACAGCAGAAATGATATCCCGCTATCGTCCGAATCAGCAGATCATTGCCATTACACCACGGGAAGAAACCCTGTACCGGCTTTCGCTGCTGTGGGGGGTACGCGGCTTTTTTCTGAAGGAATTCAAAGATAATTTCGACAGCGCCGTACAGGATGTTTTGCAATTGTTGCGATCCAAACAATTGGTTAACGCGGGCGACCATATTGTTCTGACAGCGGGTCTGCCCTTTTACAGGCATGGAATAACAAACATGCTTAGAATTGAAACCCTGGAGTAAAAGCTGAAAGGATATGTGGTTAAAGTGCAGCACATTATATTCCTGAATTTACATTACCGGCCCGATTTACTGTCTGTCGATGATTTTATGCAGAAACAGTCCGACCGGATGCATATTTACGAACAGCTGCTGCACGTGCATGATTTCCGGGTGACCGTTATTCAGCGCTGGCCGTACGATAAAGACCTCCGGCACAACCATGTTGATTGGTATTTCCTGCGCGACAACCTGCCGCAACGATTACGCTGGATGAATGAGGCCGATAACATCAAAGAATTGATCGGCACGATCAGTCCGTCTGTGCTGTATTTTCAACACATGGACCCGCCGATGCATTTTCGCTGGATGCGTTCGGTATTGCCGGCATCATCGATCGTTCTCGGAAGATATCAGGGTGAACGGATCTGGCATAACAAAAAGATATGGCTGCAGCAGTTCGGGCTGCGCACGGCCGATGGATTCTTTTTTGACAAACGCGAGCAGGCTCACGAATGGCTGAAACGGGCGGTGATTTTACCATGTCAACCGATATTTGAGATGAAGGGTGTTTTTTCGGTACCGGAGCAGGCAGCCGCCATGCTTGCCCGAACCTTCCGTAAACTGCTGAAATGGAGAAGTGAGCGCGAAAGATGAAATGTGGCCTGATCTATTTCTGAATGGCGGAAAAATGGAATAACTATACTACGGCAAATTCCCGGGCGTTGCGGTCCCAGCCCGTATCATCAATTATGGCAGGCAGCACGCGATCGGCAGTCGGTACAACCTGCCACATGGCCAGATGTTTTTCTTTCATCATTTTATTCTCTGCCATAAAGTCGAACTGGGCGAGTAAATGATTAAAAAATCCGTTAATATTAACAATAATGATCGGCTTAAAATATAGTCCAAGTCGTTTCATGGTGATGACTTCCAGCAATTCTTCCAGCGTACCGGTTCCGCCGGGCAGGGCCACAACGGCATCAGTATTCTTAACCATCTGTTCTTTTCGCTGGTGCATGGTATCCACGATGATTGTTTCGCTTAAACCGGAATGCAGCCATTCCAGGTCTACCATGAATTGCGGGATAACGCCCACCACTTTTCCACCGGCGGAAAGACAACCTTTAGTCAACGAACCCATCAGGCCCCCGGCGCCGGCGCCGTGTACGGTAGTAATTCCGTTTTCGGCAAAAATACGTCCCAGATCCTCTGCCGCTGAACTGTAAATCCCGTCAACTTTTGTACTCGAAGCACAGAAAACACAAATGCGCCGGACATTTTTTTGGGGTGTGGACATTATCTTTTCCCTGTTGATGAAGTTAAAGGTGAATATAATTGTTGAATCTAAAAAAGAAAAGCCGGGAAAGCCCGGCTTTTCAATAATTACTTTTCCAATTGGTTATGCTCGAGATACCAGCGTGTGGATTTTTCCATCAGTTTCTCGATACGGTTGACCATTACATGCGGATCACGCAGGTACCCTTCAGTCAGAAGCGCCGACTCGTATAATTGCTCGGTTACCTGAGTCAGCAATTCATCTTTACTGTCGGCATCATAAATACGGATCAGGTCGCGTACCAGCGGATGGTCCGGATTGACTTCCATAACTTTTTTTGGAATAGACATGTCTTTATTCATCAATTGCATGATTTTCTGCATACCGGATGACATCGTACCGTCGGGGCTGACCAGGCAGGAAGGACTGTCGGTCAGGCGTTGACTGGCTTTTACTTCCGTTACACGGTCTCCGAGTATATCTTTCATCCGCCGCAACAATTTATCAAAAATCTTTTCATCTTCTTTATTCAATTTTTTTACTTTTTTCGCCTTTTCAACATTTTCGAATTTTTCCAGTTTGGAGGCATCAATCGATTCTGCGGATTTCAATTCATAGTCTTTGTATTTTTGCAGGGCATCCATTACAAATTCATCAACCGGGTGGTACAGGTAAAGAACTTCGAGACCCTTTTTCCGGAATATCTCCATGTGCGGGTTGTTCTCAATGGCATCCCGGTTTTGTGCGAAGATATAATAAATTTCCTTCTGTTCTTCTTTCACACGACCGATATAATCGTCGAGAGAAACCAGGTCTTTCTCGCTTTCAACCGCAGAAGAATTGAAACGCAAAAGTCCGGCAAACTTTTCCTGGTTTGCATAATCGGTGTACCCCAGTTTGAACCGCTCGCTGAATTCCTGCCAGAACGTGTTGTATTTTTCTTTCTCTTTTTCTGCCATTTTTGCGAGATGCGATAATATCTGGCCGACAAGATTGTTCCGAATCTTTGTGATTATCGCGTTTTCCTGCAGGGTCTCGCGCGAAACATTCAGGGGTATATCTTCCGAATCAACGACACCGCGGAGGAAACGAAGGTATTCCGGCAGCAGGTCTTCAAATTCATGCCGGATCAGAATGCGGCGCACATAAAGATCGAGTCCGTGTTCGTTTTTCCCCAGGCCGAACATTTCATAATTCTTCTTCGGGAAAAAAACAATGCTGTTGAATTGGACCGGAGCATCGACAGAAACATGAAGGGTATCCAGCGGGCCTTCCTGATCGTAGGTAAGAAATTTATAAAACTCTTCGTAGTCTTTCTCTTTCAATTGAAATTTCGGTTCGCGCCAGATTGCACGAATTTTATTAACCTGCTCATTTTCAATCTTAATCGGAAAAGGTATGAAATTCGAATGCTTCTTTACCACATCTTCAAGTTTCCATTTTTCCGCGAATTCCACGGCGTCTTCTTTCAGATGAATCTCGATGGAAGTACCGCGCGGAATTTTTTCATCCAGTGTTTCCACCTCAAACGAACCGACACCGTCGGAATGCCATTGCACGGGCTCCGCATCGGGCAGGAAACTACGGGTTTTGATAACCACTTCATCTGCAACCATAAATACGGAATAGAATCCGACACCGAACTGCCCGATGATATTGGCGGCGTTTCCTTTTTCGCTAACGGCCTTTTTTAAAAATTCGGAAGTGCCCGATTTGGCAATGGTACCGATATTTTTCACAATTTCCTTTTCCGTCATGCCGATCCCGGTATCTGTTACCGTCAGTATTTTTTTATCCTTGTCGAAGGAAATGGTGATCTCTTCGGGAAGGTCTTTATCTGCAATATCAGTTCCTTTCAGGCTTTCGAAGCGTAATTTCTCAAGTGCATCGGATGCATTGGAAAGCAGCTCGCGCAGAAAGATCTCCCGGCTGGAGTAAAGGGAATGTGTCAGAATATCCAGCAGTTGTTTCACTTCCGCTTTGAATTTGTATTTGTGCATTTGCTTTTCCATGGTGTCTAACGCCTCCTGTTTTATTTTCCGTTTCAAATTGCGATTTGTAATTTACAAATTATCCGGCTTGCTTTTCAAGCCGGCAGGGATTCTTAAACCACCCTCAGCAAAACATGTTTCCGGGCAAGAAAAGATAATAAAATACCACGCGACAGCATAAAAACCGTCAGAGCCAGCCATAAACCATGGTTGCCGATTACCGGTTCCAGGACATAATAAAGCGGCAGGAAGAATAACAGCAGGTTTACGATCATTGCATTGCGCATGGCCGAGCTGGCTGTTGCCCCGATGAATATACCATCCCAGATATAGCAAAAACTGTTGATTACCGGTGCGATAATCGTCCAGGGCATGTAAATCAGGGCCAGTTGCAGCACATCCGTCTTATCCGTGAAAACGGACAGAATAGGCTTGTCGAAGATCCAGTAAATCAGAACAAGTATCGTTCCGAAACCGATTCCCCAGAAGAAAGAATACCGGATAACTCGGAGAAGGTTTTTCCTGTCCCCGGCCCCGACATATCTGCCGGTCAGGCTCTCGCCGGCAAAGGCGAAACCATCGATTCCGTAGGACATAATTGTCCACAGATTCATTAAAATGGCATTGGCGGCCAGAATCAGCTCTCCGGCCTCGGCGGATTTTGCCGTGAAAAAAGAAAAAGCAAAGATCAGTGCGAGTGTGCGAATGAAAATATCGAAATTCAGTTTGTAAAACTTTTTTACTTCCTGCCAGCGAAGTACGGCGCGTTTATCAATTCGTACTTTATTTCCGCGCAGGGAACGCCAGACCAGAAATGCGCCCAGTATCAGGCCGAGGTAACTGGCGCAAACCGTACCCAGAGCAACGCCGTCCACATGCATACCCATTATTTTCAGAAAGAACAAATTAAAGGCAACATTCAGGATGTTGGTAACGATAGTCATGATCATCGGATCGCGTGCGTTCTGCCTGCCGAGAAACCAGCCGTTAAGCGCATACATGGCCAGCGTTGCCGGTGCGGCATAAATTCGAATGTGAAAGTAGATTCCCGCATATTTCTCTACATCGGTGCCGGCATCGATGAGCCAGAAGCTGACTCCGGAGATAATGTACTGGGAAATAATGAGCAGAACGGATGAAGCGGCGGCCACAAGCAACGCGCGCAACAGAATATGCAGGCTTTCCCTGAAATTGTTGCTGCCGTAGGCCTGTGCGGTAAGGCCGGTTGTGCCCATGCGCAGGAAGCCGAACCCCCAGTAAATAAAATTGAAGATCATGCCGCCGACGGCAATAGCGCCAAGATAGGATATTTGCTCCAGATGACCGACCAGTGCCGTATCCACTGAGCTGAGCAGTGGAACCGAAAGATTGCTGATAATATTGGGAACGGCCAGTTTTAAAATACGGCGATTCAATTCTGCTTTTTCCTGCTGAAAAACAACGCAAGCCCGAGCGTCAGATTTGGCGGTAACAGGATGGAAATAGTCAGCCAGTTGAATTGATCGAATTCGGGTAATACTTTCAGTAAAAGCGCAGACAGAGTCATCAGGGATTGCAGGTAGATAAGCCAGGGGAACCAGCGTGTACTGCGCCGCCCGTGGCGCAGGTAGCCGATGGCAAAAATAAACAGTGCGAATGTAAGCGGATTGGCCAGTAAAAGGTTTTCGTTATAATAAGTTACGGTATGGTCGGTCAATGTCGCCATGAACAATAAAATGCTTCCCGGCAGTCCGATGATGAATCCGTAAACCGAAACCCAAAGCCCGAACAGCAGGCGTCGCTGATGGCGATTGGCGGTTATGAACCAGGTGACCGTCGCCAGAAGCAATCCGAGCAGCAGGCCATAGGGCCAGTGGGCGGGTGCGCCTTCTTTCAGAATTGTCGGATTTTGGGCCTCAAACCAGATACGTGTCTCTTTAACGAGCGGCAAACGGTTACCGGTTGAATCCGTGTATTCGGTACGCAAAATGAACCGTTCCAGTTCATCGGGCAGGAACATGGCATCCCATTCGCTGATGGGTTTGTCGATGGTGTCGTTCATCAGGAACATCAGCAGCCAGTCCATAAAGAAGCCGCGTTGGGTATAATGGCGGGTATAACCGCGCAGAGTAAACGGGGCCGGGTTTTGTGTGGCGTCATGCAGTTGCCCCCCGATCATGCGGTCAATCAGGTCGCGCACCCGTGTGGCGCAGTTATCGTAAAAATGATCGTACAGATATTCGGCGTTATCCGGTTGAACATTCCAGGCCAGAAAATCGGCCATTTCCCGACGTTTGTCCGGCGGAAGATTAAGCGTGTGGATAACAATGGAACGGTTCAAACTGCGGTAGTACCACAGGGCGCGGGATGCATTGGAGACTCCGACCCAGAAAATCAGACGCCCGCGGGCGAAATTCAGGAAAAAATTTTCCTGCTGAAAAGAAAACAGACCGTAATTATAGAACCGCCCTCTTCGTGTGCGCGTGTCCTCGACGATCAGTGCGGTGTGTCCCCACCACATGGTCAGATCGTCACCCGGACTGATGGTAACCAGTTTAATGGTGAGGTGTTCCCCGGTGCTGTCGACACCCTGTGCCCGGATCGTCGGAACCGATAGCGGGATTATCACAAAAAAAAGCAAGAGAATGCGGATGTTCAAAATGCAGCGCGACATATAATGGTCCGTTAAATTAAGCGCGCAAATTACATTAATTTGTAATTTTATTCAAACGAAAATCACCGGGACATTGTAACCTGATGTGATAAGAAGACAAAAGATGATCGATTTGAAAACGGTTTCAGCGTTCGACTTTGACGCCTCTCCAGAAAGCCACAAAATTTTTTATTTGTGATGCGGCGTCTTTGGGTTCGGGATAAAACCAGGCGGCATCTTTATTTATTTTGCCGTTTACTTCTATGGTAAGATAACTGGCAGTTCCTTTCCAGGGGCATACCGTGCTGCTGCTGCTTTCGGTAAAAAAATCGCGGTTAATCGCTTCAGCGGGGAAATATACATTTCCCTCTACTATTTCGTATGTATCACTTTCGGCCAGAACGACGCCGTTCCAGGTTGCCTTTGCCATATTCAATCCTTTCAAAATCATTACAATGTAAAATTAACTTGTAATATTCCTTTGGTTTGATCCTGCAGGCCGGATTATATTCCGGTTTTACTTTAACAGAATTTAACTACTGTGAAACCTGTGCGGTTTTCGGAAACAGGTTATATTGTAATTTCAGTTACAGGTTGTGTTTAATATTGTGAGGAATGCCGGGATACTTCCCACCCGATCAAGGCTTTTTTGCGTAACTCTCCGCCCCCGTACTGGCCGAAGCGTCCGTCCTTGCAAATCACGCGATGGCAGGGGATCAGGTAACTGACCGGGTTTCCGGCAAGGGCGGTGCCGACGGCGCGAACCGCTTTCGGGTTGTGAATCAGTCCGGCAATATCTTCATAGGCAAGTACCCGACCCGGAGGAATTTTAAGCAGGGCCTCCCAGACCTTTAGTTGAAAATTCGTGCCTTTCAGCAGCACTTTCAACGGTCGGGGTTTGCCGGAAAAAATCTGTTCTACCAGGACCCCGGTACGTTTCCGGTTTTTCACGATTTGTGCGTTTTTCCAGCTGGAATGCAGTT
>JAJRVZ010000003.1 GCA_024277055.1 Calditrichota bacterium | reverse complement strand
GCCCGTTTCAACGTTTTTATTATGAAAGTACTGCCGTAGTGCTCGCGTCCCGTTGAGCGCGGCGGCGACTGATGTATAAACGTGTCGTTTTTTATCAGATAATTCAATAACCGCTCCGACCGTTGACCGCGGGCTGCGATATTTCCGTTTCTGTCGAAGGACATTTCATACATGCGTTGCATGGCCTGGTCGAGCAGAATGTTGCCCGGACCGCAGTCAAACGCCGTCACTTTACCGAATTCTCCGTTGGCGGGTATAAAGGTAATATTTGAAATACCTCCGATATTCAGCGCCAGCGTATTTTTTTTAAAACGGGAATAATACAGCCAGTCAAAGTAAGGTACCAAAGGGGCGCCCTGACCGCCATGGGCCATGTCGGCGGTACGAAAATCACCAACCACCGTAATACCCGTTAGTTGAGCCAGCACGGACGGATCGCCGATCTGTAACGTGGAGCGAACCTTTTTTCCGGCTACGGTTTCAGGCTGCGGCTGGTGGTAAACGGTCTGTCCGTGGCTGCCGATGGCGTCAATTTCCCCGGCAGACAATCTGTTCTTTTTGAGAAAGGAGGCAACGGCTTCCGCCCATATCCGCGCCAGCCAGAAATTAACCTTGCCGACCAGATGCAGCGGTGCCTTTTGATTGCTGACCAGCTGCAGCAGCACGGATTTTTGCCGCTCGGTGTAGGCTTTGTGCCCGGTTGCCACGATTTCGAAACGGATATTCCTGCCGCTGCCCCGGATATCGACGACAGCCATATCGAGGCCGTCACAGGAGGTTCCCGACATCAGGCCGAGAATCCGACGGGATTTTTTATTCAGCAGGTTTTTCAGGGGCATGTTTCGGTACTCGCTTCTCGTTGCCGGCTACTTGTTCAGTTTGCATCGGGCCTTGGGCATCAAGATTGTTTTATTATTTGACTTATGCAGATGAGTTTGATCCGACCCATTCCCTTCCCAAAGACAGAAATTCCTGCATGGCACTTTTAAATATCCTTCAGCCCGCCTCAAACTTCAAACCGTGTCTCCAGGCCGGCTGACCACTCATCACTCTTTACTCATCACAGGTTCACTTCCGCCGTCAGTACGTAATGCCGGATCGGGGCGATCATTCCTACGACATCTACATAGTTGTACTGTAACAGGTTGTTAACCTGCAAAGAAAGCGTCACTTTTCTGATGGCTGTTTGCAGACGCAGGTCCACCACATGGGCGGCAACCCGTTTTTCCGCGTCCGGAACAACCAGTGAAAAATTTTCATCGATACGTTCAAAACGGCTGATGAAGCGATAATCGAGTCCCAATAAGGACCGTTTGTAATGTGCCGTCATGTTTCCGAAAAAGGTATGACGCGGCCGGTAATTCAACACTCGTTTCAAATCGAGATCACGGCTGTCGATATAGGTGTATCCCAACTGTGTATCGAGAAAACCGGAAATGCTCCCGGCATTGACCGTCACTTCAACACCCTGTATGTGTGCCCGGGTAACATTACGGAACTGCGCTTCGCCGCCGGGCAGGAAGCTTGCTTCGATCAAATCGCTGTAGCGATTGTAAAACACTGCCAGATCGGCGCCGACCCGTCCGGCGATGGTTTGATTCCAGCCGACTTCCGCCGAATAGCTGCGCTCGGCTTTCAGGGAGGTATTGGGAATTACAATCAGTCCGCTGGCGGTGGTGGCGGTAAAGGCTTCCGCCATGGACGGCGCCCGGAAACCGGACCCGAAGGATAAGCGAAAGGCCGTTCCGTCCATCGGTTTGAACACAAGACCGGCTTTGGGGTTAACCTGTTGATCGGAACCGAGTTCATCGATATCGTAGTAATCGAATCGAATACCGATGGTCGAACGAAACCATTCGAACCAGGCAATTTCATCCTGGATATATATTCCGGCATTGAAACCGCTGCGCGATCCGAAAATATTGGAACTGACGCCGTTATAGCTGAGTACCACCCCGCCGGTCAGAAAGTGATAGCCGGTTTTCCAGTTGTACTGCCCTTCCGTGTTCAGGTAATCCGATTCGGATTGATTGCTGACCGGTTTTATGTTGTCCTTAAATCTGTTGTGAAACCAGATGCCCTGTAATTTATAAAAACGTGCCGAATCAACGGCTACGCGGTAAGCACTGTTCAGGTAAAATCGGGTGGAATGAATGTTTTAGTCCAGCTGGCCGTCCGGCGGCTCAAGTGCCTGTTCAAGGCTCTTCCACCACAAGAAATTGCCGCGGCGCTGATCCATGACATTGGCGCTGACCGTCCATTTGCGGAACGGTGAAATGTCCAGCCGGAACTTGCCGCCGATTTTATAGCGTCGTTCCCAGAAGTTGCGCAGGTACCCCGTGCTGGCGTCACGGCTGGCAGTTACGGAAAATCCCGTTTTCTCGTATTTACGGGCATAGCCGGCACTGATGCCGTGCAACAGGCGCAGCTGTTTACTCCATTTCCACTGATCATAATAGGGATCGTCAAAAGCGCCGCCGTACATGCGAATGTTCAGTTGCGGTTCTGCCGGCAGATCGCGGGTGATTACATTGATCACGCCGCCGATTGCGCTGGAACCGTACAGGGCCGAACCCGCTCCCTTTACAATTTCGACCCGCTCGATCTCGCTCACCGGAATCGATTCATAGTTTATTTCCCCGGTATCACCGGTGAGGTAGGGAATGCCGTCCAGCAGCAGCATAACCCGGCTGCCGACGCCGCGACTGTAGCCGCTGGAGCCGCGAATGTTGATCTGCTCCTGGTTCATTACGATACCGGGAATGTAGCGCAACGCATCCTGCAGGGTTACCGAATTGCGCTCGGCAATCATTCGCGCCGGCAGTATGTTGATGCTGGCGGGTACGTCTTCCAGTTTCTGCTCGTACTTGCCGGCCGTGACCACAACCGGGCTGCTCTGCAGCGGCATCGGCTGCAATTCGAAAGCCCCCAGAAGCAAATTCTGACCGCGGGTTACGGTTACTTCCTTTTCAATCTGCCGGAAACCGATCACCGAAATGACCAGTGTATACGTACCGGGCGGAACGCGGCTGATTTCAAAACGCCCCAGGTGGTCGGTTGCGCTGCCCATTACAGTGCCGCGCAAATATACATTGGCCGCGCTGATGGGCCGGCCTGCGTCATCGGTGACAATCCCGGTCAATCCGCTTTCCGACTGCAGGCGAAGGGGCGGCAGGACCAGGTTTTGATTTTTGTTCAACGCGAAAACTTTTTCAGCCTGCCTGAAACCGACGGAAGTGACTATCAACCGGTATTCACCGGGCGGCACTTTACTGAAGCTATAATTACCAAGTTCATCGGTTTCAGTGCCCAGGACCGTGCCGTGTATAAATACTCTTGCACCGGGCAGCGGGTTGTTACTGTCGTCGAACACCTTTCCTCGAACGGACTGCCCGTATGCCGGCATTGCAGTCATTATTAATAAAATCGTTGTCGATATTTTTATGCTGATCTTCATGCGCGTTTCCTGTACTTAGAATGGTTGGACGGGCAAGTTGTGAAAATCGACAAAAATATCGATGCCGGTGAGCAGCGAGTCCTGCACGACATCGACGGCCGTCGGCAGCGAATCGGGGGTGACATCGTACTGCCCGGCGGCGAGCCAGTCGTTAAAAACATCGGGTCCGAATTGCTGGGCGACAACGATATAGGCGTAACGGCCGGATTTGAGCACAACCGTATAGTTGGTGCTGTCCACATTCATCGGCAGCGTTTCCGGTCCCAGCGGCGGATAAACCGTTGCCCGGTTGTTGATGACTTCATCGAGTATGCCGGCCGGCGGATAGTTGTTGAAAACCACCAGACGCAGGTCGAGCAGGCTGTCGGCGGGCGGCCAGTTTTGGTAATATATGGTTCCGCTGATGCCGGTTTGCGGGCGGCCGCTTCCTTTGGGCGAGAGACCGTGGTCGCAGGCCGCGGCAAATATCAGCACTGCAATTGTAAAAACGATCAGGAATTTTTTCATGGCGCTCCCGAAAAGATTTTGGGAAATATAAGCGGCGGCGGGATTTTTGGCAAATGGCTTTGCCGGGATAAGATAATCGGGTGACAAATTAACACTGAATTTGTTTCACATCCGAAACCATGCAACAACGGACCGGGACGGGGGATGGTAAAGTTGTTTTGCCCTTGGAAATATCGCATCCCAAGATCTATATTTTGCAAAAGGATTTGTCAGAAAACAGTCAGCGTGAGAGAAATAAATCCATGCAGCCGGAAACCACCCGGCCGAATAAATTGGCCCGGGGATTTTTGTTGGGGCGGCGCAATTCGCCGTTTGCCTGATACAGACGACCTGTAGAGTAATGGTTCCAAGGATATCCGGCCTGTCACTGATCGGATATCCGCTTTTTTCCCGGAATGACTGAATAATTTTTAAATAGGCTGAAGTATATAAAACATTTAACGAAGCGGTTGTCTCAGTACCGTATGAAAGAAACCAGTAACTCCGGCGGCAGGGGTTTGCTGAAGTAAAAGCCCTGTATTTCATCACAGCCGTTGTCGCGTAAAAATTCCAGCTGTTCGCGGTTTTCGACACCTTCCGCTACAACCTTCGCTCCCAGCGAATGCGCCATGTTGATCATCGAAGTGGCGATGGCGGCCGTCTGCTTGTCGCTGGTGACGTCACGAATAAAGGCACGGTCGATTTTAATTTTGTCGAAGGGAAGATTGTTGAGGTAGGAGAATGAAGAATAACCGGTACCGAAGTCGTCGATGGAGATCTCGATACCCAGAGTTTTCAGCTTCTGCAGCAGTTTTGCCGTTCTTTTCGGATTGTCAATAAGGATCGTTTCGGTCAGTTCAAATTCAAAATGTGATCCGTTTATCCCGAAGCGCTCGAGCGTGCCTTCGACCCGTTCGATAAAGCCCTCATCATCCAGTTGCTTTCCGGAAATATTAACCGCCACCTGCGGGCTGCTCACTCCCTTTTTCTGCCACTGATCCAGTTCACGGCAGATGGCGTCCAGCACCCAGTCACCGAGTTCAATGATCATACCGTTCTGCTCCGCCAGGTGAATAAATTTAAACGGGGAGAGCAAACCCAGTTTATGGTGCTGCCAGCGGATCAGGGCTTCAACACCGGAAAGGCGGTTGGTATTCAGTTTCATTTTCGGCTGGTAGTGAAGAATGAATTCCTGTCTTTTGATGGCGGTTCCCAGTGCGGTTTCCAGACTGATCCTTTCAACCACTTCATTGTACAGTTCTTTGCTGTAAAAACGATAGCTGTTTTGCCCCTGTTGCTGTGCAACTCCGATGGCCAGTTCGGCATTCGTCAGAAGATCGCCGGTGTCTTCATCCGGGCGGCTTTTTACCGCAATCCCGATATTCACATTCAAAGGGAACTGGTGGTCCGCCCAGCTCAACGGTTTTCGGAAAGCCAACAGCAGTCGTTCGGGAAATTCCGTAATTTGAGAAAGATCGCCGTTCAGAATGAGAATAGCGAGGCTGACGCGATCGGTGCGGTAAATACGCATATTGTCCACTTCAAAGGATTTGATCCGCGAAATGAGATTGCGGATCAGATTTGCCGCATTTTCGCTGCTCATGCTTTCAAGCAGATATTCAAGCCGGCCGAATTGCAGCACGTACAATGCCGCCGGCAGTTCGGTCGGTTCGATATTCTTGATTTCCTGCGTCAAAAGATGACGGTTTGGAATACCGGTATCGGCATCATACATCTGCCTGGCCTCCAGCGCCTGCTTTGTCAGCGACAATTCTGCGACATATTTTTTATGAATCTGCTCTTTGCGCGACAACCGTGTTTCAATGGCTGCCAGAAGGTCTTCGGGAGACACAGGCTTGGTCAGGTAATCGTCGGCGCCGAGTTGCATGCCTTTGCGCAGATCACGCATCGAACTGGCGGCGGAAAGGAATATGAAAGGCATCGTCGCGGTTCGTTCTTCACGACGCAGTTTTTCAAGAATTTGATAGCCGTTCATACCGGGAAGGTTTATATCGCAAAGGATCAGATCGGGACTGTTTTTACGGGCCAGACGAATACCGTCATCGCCGTTAGACGCGGAATCCGTATGAAAGCCGTTCATTTCCAGGATTTCGGAAATCAGCTCGATAACGGCGGGATCATCCTCGATCACTAAAATACGGTTCATTGCTCTCCCTGCATTCACTGCGCCATTTATTCAGTTCTATGTTCGTCAGGGCATACCCGATTTTGAATTAATCCCGCCAAGTGATTAATTTAGATGCACTATTGTCGGGAAGTTACCGGAGGCTGAATCAATTACTTTTTAATTTGCGAGGGAATCCCCATGAAAGCCCTGTTTATTTTAATATCCCTTGTCTGGATAGCTTCGGAAATTATTCTGAAACGGTTGCTCCGGGCGGACAGAAGAGGTGCGAGTGAACTGGATAAAAATTCGCTGCGATGGTTGTGGATCACAATCGGTATCGCCGTTACCTGCGGGGTTTATACTGCGTCACTGGGCATCGGAAGTATTCACTACTACTACCGGCCTCTCCAAATCATTGGTACAATACTGATAATTGCCGGTCTTGCTTTACGATGGACGGCGATCCTGACGCTGCGAAAATTTTTTACGGTAAACGTTGCTGTATTCGATGATCATCAGCTGGTGACCGAGGGGGTATACAAATATATCCGTCACCCGGCATACAGCGGCAGCCTGCTTTCATTTCTCGGTCTGGGCCTGGCACTGACAAACTGGATATCAATTATTGTAATTGCAGTCCCGATTACCATGGCTTTCATATACCGCATAAAAATCGAGGAAAATGTGCTGCGTTCCATTCCCGGTCTGAGGTACGAGGCGTACAGCGAAATTACCTACAGGCTTTTTCCGGGAATCTACTAAACTAACCAGTGAACTAATAAGTGAGTAGTGCGCGTGAGGTGTCACAAAGTAACCGGGGAAAGTAAATGAAATCAAAAAAACCGGATGATCTGTCATTCCTCTCATTTCTGAAACATTTTGTCGCCGAAGTTTTTCAGATAGACAGCAGAATCAGCAGGACCCTGCTCACTTTATTAAAAGAACCGGGGATGCTGACTGTAAAATATTTCTCACCTTCAAAGAACAATTATATCCCGCCTGTCAGACTCTACTTTATAATAAACTTTTTATTTTTTTTATTAATCCCGGTTTTAAGCACGCCGCAATTTCAAGTTTTCAGTTTTAATTTGAAAAGTTTAACTGCGGGTAATGGGACTTATCAAGAAATTATTAATAATCAAATCAATGAAAGCAATGTTTCCGCAGAAATTTATGAAGAGCGTTTCAATGCTCATTTAAAATATAATCAGCCTGCGATGGTTTTCATAATTATCCCTCTTTTTGCTTTGACGCTTAAACTTGTTTTTGCCAATAAAAAACGGTTTTATCTGGAACATTTATTTTTTTCCTTTCATTTTCTGACGTTTTTTTTAATCGGCCTGTTACTGGCAATTTCCCTTTACAGGTTTTCAATTTTTATTTTGAAGTTTTTTTCGGTATCCGCCGGTTCTGTTGCTATTGTCATCCTTTTATCACTACTGGTGTGGTTTTTATATTATTTGTTCACATCCCTGAAAAGGTTTAACAAGGAAAGTTCATTATCAACTCTCTTGAAATTTCCGTTCGCATTTACAGGGTTTGTTATTTCGCTGGCAATTTATGTCCAATTTTTATTTTTCTATACTTTTATTGCCCTGAAATGGAGCTACTGAAACAAACATATTTACGTTTTCAGGCGGGCGATCGGATAAACAAAAGACATCAGAAGAACGTTGGAAGAAAACCCAACCGTTCGAGTGAATTCTTTGCGGAAAATACGGTTTGCGCACCTGCCATATTTCCCGCAGAGTTTTGCTAAGCGTCTGATTATCAGGCGCCGGAATATTCCGTTTGAATGCCAGTTGCATTCCGCCGACGGAGATTTGCAGCGACGAGGCCAGCGGGTGTTGCGGTTCGACCAGCAACATGCCGCAGCTTTTTTCTTCAACGATAATCCTGATCGGAGAAACGATTTGTCTTCGTTGCAGATCCAGCAATATATCCTGACCACCAATTGTCAGGTGCAGCCCTTCATGATCCACCTGTGCCACGGGAAAAGATGCACAAAAAAGAAAAACGATCGTAAGTCTTTTCATAGACCCTGTTCTGTTTATTAATATTCCGGGTATCGAATTTGGAAAATAAGGATTCATACCGGAAATCTAAAAAAAAATTATTCGCGTAAAAAATTTGCACAAAACGACAGAATGTTTTTCAAGTGGTTCAGGCAGTTCAACACTTTTTGCACTGGCATCGAAGTTGCCGCTGTTCGATCCCTTTAGCAATCGAGAGGTGAAACTATGCGAAAATGTTTCGTTTTATTTTTAATATTACCGATGATGGTACCTGCACAGCAGGTGAAGATCGGCGCCGGAGGCGGATATTTCGGCGGCGCCAACTACCAGCTGTTTGCCGAAGTGAACGGCCTGACCAGCGATGCTCCGCTGGCATTACGGCTGGCGGCTGAGTACAGCGTGATCAATCCGGGTAACGCACCCGACGCCAGGCGCATTTTTGTGAACAATGCCACCAACGGCGTCCCCGATAAATCCGGGCGCATCTGGAATTTGCGTGCCGATGCCGTTCTGCCTGTGAAAATCGGTTTTCTGCCCAATGCCCGTGTCTTCGCCGGTGTGCGCCGTGCGGATTATCTCGGGCAATTCGAGTTTATCGGTGGAAATGAAATCTTTGAAATCCACAACACGGCCTGGGGGCTGGGCGGCGGACTGGAAACCCTGCTTTCCATTAACGGTCGTTGGGGGATTCAGTTCAGCGCCGGACTCGACTACTATTTCGACGGCGTGATCGATGGTCATGATACAGCCTATTCCCCGGATAATGACAATATTAATCCGCGGGAAAATTTTAAATATGAAGATGCCGATAAAGCCATTAACCAGCCACAGCTGGAATGGCGATTTCAGGTAGGATTTGCCTACAGCCTTTAAATTTGAACCGGTCTGTTAAAGACCGGTTTTTGTTTATCACTCCGGCTGCGATATTACCCGGTAATTTTACTTAAAATACAGATGCGAATACGCATCGTGTGAACTATTATTATTGATGATTGCTGCCCGGCAATGCGCCATTTTATTTATCCTTGTACCAATCTACGATCAATACCTCCCTGAAATTTTACGGCTTTTTATTTTTCGGGAAGAAAACCCATATCAATTGGGGTTAAATAGACCTGATGTGACCGGTCAAAGAAATATTTCAGCCCACAGTTTCACTCAGTTTGCTAAATAATTTTGAACGGACTTGTATTTTACAATAAATTTCCGGATTGCAATTAATAGAAATTTTTCACTGAACAGGAAAAACATGCGAATAAAACCGATTCTATTTTTAATAGCGCTGTTTCTGGCTTTGCCATCGGCAGCACAGCAGAATCTGCAACAACAGATACTGGAGGCAAAAAACCGGGTGTTGCCGGCCCTGGTGCACGTTCAGCCGATTAAAGAAGTTTTTTCGGCCGGGAAACGGGTGAAAGTGCAGGTTACCGGATCGGGTGTAATTTTCAGCCCGGAAGGATACGTGCTTACCAATAATCACGTTGCTGAAAAGGCACGGCAGGTTATCTGCACCCTCGCCAATAAAGATGAGGTACCCGCCGAGGTAATCGGGCTGGACGCTCTTACCGACCTGGCCGTTCTTAAACTTGATCTTTCGCAAAAGGATTATAAAACCGTACCCTTTGTTGAACTCGGAAACAGCAACGGGCTGGAAGTCGGACAGATCGTGCTGGCGCTCGGTTCCCCGCTGGGGCTCAGCCGCTCCGTTTCCATGGGTGTGATCTCTTCACTTGACCGCTATTTTGAAGACCGCGGCGAAATGGTTTCACCTTTCAACCTGTGGATACAGACCGACGCCGCCATCAATCCGGGCAACAGCGGCGGACCGCTGGTTAATATCGACGGCGAGGTTATCGGTATCAACGCCCGCTCGATTTTTTTCGGGGAAAATCTGGGCTTTGCCATCCCGATTAACACGGCCAAACTGGTCATTGAGCAAATTCTCAGTAAAGGGCGGGTGGATCGGTCCTGGCTCGGTGTTGAATGGCAGGAAATTAACGAATACCGAAATTATGTCCGGCAACCCGGCCTGAACGGCGCATTGCTGGCTCATGTCGAAAAAAATTCCCCCGCGGAAAAAGCAGGACTGCTGCCCGGCGACCTGATCACTTCCATAGACGGACAAAAGATTTCAGCTGTTTACAAGGAAGAACTGCCGCGCATCCGTAAGTTTATCGCGGAAATTCCCGTCGGGAAAACCATCCGCGTTGAGTACCTGCGCAGCGGAAAGAAGTACACACTGGAAGTGCAAACCGCCAAACGCGGCAAATTTGAAGGCAACGAATTCGAATGCAGCGAGTGGGGACTTTCCGTGAAAGAGATTACGCCGCGCATTGCCCGTGCCCTGAAACTGGAAGATCGCAACGGCGTGCTCATCAGCGGAGTGCGCAGCGGCAGCCGCGCCGACGAATCCAAACTGTACCGCGGGCAGGTCATTCGCAAAATCGACGGAAAGCCGGTCGAAAATCTGTAACAGTTCAAAAAAAAATATGATAAATTAAAAGATATTCCGGCGAAGGGCCGCATGCTGGAAGTACGGTTTAAAACAGCGACACGCTTCGCTTTGCTGGAGGAATAATATGCGCATTCTGTTAATCATTCTGTTCACCCTGTCGCTTCATGCGCAGGAAAACTGGCCGCGGCAACTGGAAAAACTACAGCAAAGCATAGCCATCGTTGAGTATTATCAACCCCAAATCGAAAGCAGCAATATCAACTCCGATACGCGCATAAAAAGGAAAATTACCGGCATACTTGTCGGTGAAGACGGGCTGGTAATGACCAGCGATGAGATTTTTCCGGCCAATCTGGACATCACCCAGAGCAGCATCTGGCGTTTCAGCCAGAAACCGCCCGAAGATATAACGGTCAGTTTCAAAAAAGGGAAAAAATATAAAGCCGAACTGATCGGTAAAGACCAGGAAAAGAAACTGGCCTTTATTAAAATTACCGGAAAGGCCGATCTGCCAGGTGTAATCGTATTTTCGGATCGCGATGATTTTTCAATCGGAGAATCCGTTTTTATGATTGAGCATCTGGACGGACGTTTTAATTTCGAGCGCATTGTAACACGGGCGAATATAAACAGTATCATGAAAGTACCGGAAAAACGACTGCTTTCTGTTTCCCCGCTGAGACCGCTTTCCGGCGGAGGCCTTGTGGCGGATGCAAAGGGAAGGGCTATCGGTGTTGTTGTCCGAGAAAACCTGCCTGCCCCGGTGCACGATTTCGGTATGGAAAACTATGAGTCCTATTCAACGCTGATTAAAATAGTTCCCGGTAGTGAATTTCTGGAGCTGATCGACAAACCGCCGGTATTGGTACACCGAAACGCCGGAAACGGCAAAAGCTGGCTCGGAGTGCAGATACAAATCCTGACCAGGGCCATGGCCGGGTACTGGGAGATGGGAAATACATCGGGAATCATCGTCAATTCGGTACTGCCCGAATCTCCCGCGGCTGAAGCCGGTTTGCAGATAGGCGATATTGTTACGTCCGTCGGTGAACTGGTCATCGAAGGATAGGAAAGTGAAAATCTGGATATATTCCGGAATTATATCCGCAACCTGCCCCCCGGAAAGGTAACCATTCATATCCTGCGGGACGGGCAACCGTTGAGCCTTGAAGTTCCGCTGCGCAGTGCACCGAAAAGCCAGTACTGGGCAAAGGAGTATTCCAGCAAAACAATCGGCATTACGGTGAAGGAACTGACCCAGGATATCATTTTTAACAACGATCTTGATTTTGATACCGAGGGAGTGTGGGTGGCACAGGTGGAAGATGCCGGCAGTGCCAGTCTGGCCGGCCTTTCCATAAATGATCTGATTCTGAAGGTCAATGATAAGCTGGTAAAGACCTTGGATGATTTTTCACAGCAGCTGGAATCCGTTCTGGAAAAACGTCCGCGTTACATCAGTCTGTTTATCCAGCGGGGCAGAACGACACGGTTCCTTTACGTTAAAATTGAAGATAATCAATACAGCGGTTCATAAAACGGGAGGCAACATGGATATCCTGAAATCCATTTTCGAAAAACAGTACGAATTGAACAAACGGATCCTCAAAGACCGGCATGGACTCGATTATGACAAACTGGTGAATCATACCGATAAAAGTCCGGAGATGGAAAAACTGCGTACCGAATGGCTGCTGAATTATAACCGCGCCCAGATTCATGAATCAATCGAACTGGAAGATTCCTTGCCGTGGAAATGGTGGAAAGACGGCAGCGAGATCGATTGGCAGAATATCGGCATCGAACTGGTGGATGAATTGCATTTCTGGGTCAGTAAATGTCAGATTGCCGGTTTTGATATCGAGAAACTGGCGGAATTGTATCACAAAAAAAACCGGCTGAACCGGCTGCGTCAGGATAAAGGCTACGGCAGCACCTATAAAAAAGTGGATGAAAACGGTGTGGAAGACAACAAACGCATGGATGAACTGCTGGGCGGGGAAGGACCTGACGCGTGACGGCTATCAAATCAAGAGTAAAACGTGATGAGCGATGAGGTGACCGGTTGGCCAGGTGACAAAGAAAATGGGTACGAAGACTTGCATCACAAAAAACAAGAGGCGAGCAACAAGAAACGAGTGACAAGAGTTTTTTCATCAAAATTCATCCCGGTTTATGAACTGCATATTTCCCGCGATGTGCGCATTCGTTACCAGCTGGATGGTACTCTGTTCGCATCCGACGGCCATTATGTTTTCGCCGATTTTTACGCTTCCCGCCTGCTCTCTGCACGAATGAACGCCTCCCGAGATGCTTCGGACGAAATAACCGCCGGCACTCTGAATGCCGCCGGGCTTATCGATGAAGTTTTACACCTGCTGCTGGCCGAATACCGGCGGACCATTCAGCCGACTCTCCTTTCCGATGCCCTTTCGGATTTGGAAATGAAAATTTCCGCCGCGCAACTCGATGCCGCACTATTGGAATTTATCCGAAATTTCCCGCCGCAGGATATTTATCAGGGAAAACTGACACCCGGCGACTACCTGGCCTCCAAAACCGGAGGCCTGTCCAATCGTGAAATAGTGCTGGAAGAGATGTTTTTGCTTTACCTGCATAATCTGAATCCTGCCTTTCAACCATTGAAAGAACTGGTGGATGACGAGCTTTTGGGCAGCACAACGGCTTACAGAAAAATAATGTTGCTGCTCACCGACAGGCTGGATAAAACGGAATCTTTCGGAAAAGCCGGCCAATCGCTGTTCCGGGCACTGCGCGCGCCGGTACTTGAACATCCTCATTCGTTGCAGGCACAATTGCTGTTCCTGAAAGAAAACTTGCAGGCGCAGCTCGGCGGTGATTACTGGTTGAAATTAATTCGCGGGCTGGACCTGATTAAAGAGGAGACAAAGCCCGTGTTCGGCGGACCCGGTCCGACAGAGGTACCGACTTTTGCCGCAATGGGTGACGAGGACCGGCCGGAGCCGGAATACGAACGATTCAGTCCCGACCTGCACTGGATGCCGAAAGTGGTGTTGCTTGCCAAAAGTACGTATGTGTGGCTGGATCAGCTTTCAAAAAAATACGGGCGTGAAATTATAAAACTGCAGGAAATTCCAGATGAAGAACTCGATTTGCTTGCGGCGCGCGGTTTTACCGGTCTGTGGCTGATCGGTTTGTGGGAGCGCAGTTCCGCTTCAAAAAAAATAAAGCAGATTTGCGGCAACCCGGAAGCCGTCAGTTCGGCCTATTCACTCTATGATTACATCATCGCCCATGATCTGGGCGGGGAAGAGGGCTATCAAAACCTGCGTGAACGGGCATGGCAGCGTGGCATCCGCCTGGCCAGCGATATGGTGCCGAACCATACCGGCATTTATTCCCGCTGGGTGGTCGAACACCCGGACTGGTTCATTCAACTGGACTATCCGCCCTTTCCCAATTATACTTTCACCGGTCCGAATTTATCGGACGATGAACGGGTCGGCATTTTTATCGAAGACGGTTACTGGGAGCAGCGCGATGCCGCAGTGGTGTTCAAGCGCGTGGATAACTGGACGGGTGACACCTGTTATATTTATCACGGCAACGACGGAACCGGCATGCCGTGGAACGATACGGCGCAATTAAACTACCTGATTCCCGAAGTGCGTGAGGCGGTGATTCAGACGATCCTGCATGTGGCCCGTAAATTCCCGATCATCCGCTTTGACGCCGCCATGACGCTGGCCAAACGACATTACCAGCGGTTATGGTTTCCAACGCCGGGCAGCGGCGGCGACATCCCCACCCGGGCGGAACACGGCCTGACCAAAGCAAAATTCAACGAAGTCTTTCCGGTTGAATTCTGGCGTGAAGTAGTGGACCGTGTGGCACAGGAAGTGCCCGATACCCTGTTGCTGGCGGAAGCTTTCTGGATGATGGAGGGCTATTTCGTTCGTACTCTGGGAATGCACCGTGTTTACAACAGCGCGTTTATGAATATGCTTAAAAATGAAGAAAACGACAAATTCCGCCGGATGATTTACAACACCCTCGAATTCAATCCGGAAATACTGAAACGTTATGTTAATTTCATGAACAACCCGGATGAGGATACCGCCGTTGCCCAGTTCGGAAAGGACGACAAATATTTCGGG